>JBBRHB010000401.1:0-5163 GCA_038223355.1 Chloroflexales bacterium | reverse complement strand
ATCTGGCACAGCTACGACGCACTCACCGGGAGCATGTTTTCCCAGGCTGGGCAACAGATCAGGCAGGAACCGAGATTTGACGCGGCGTTGTTCGCCGGTACACTGGACTGGCACTGGGAAACGAAGCTCGACGGCAGTCTGCAAGTGGAACAGAGCCAGGACCTTCCAGCCTATGTTGCGCAGCTAGCTGGCGGCAGCCCAGGGCAAACAGCGATCGACAATTGGACAAGCGACCTCAGGGAGACGACCGGAGTGATCCGTAAGAGCTTTGATGCTCAGGGCAATTTCCTGCGACAAGAAATCCTGGCCAATAGTGGCGTGACCATCGGTACGGCCGGTAGCGACGTTACCCTGCCCATTACGACCATCCCGATTAGTATTACGGTTAACAGTCAGGTCGTTGAACGGAACGAATGGCTCCCCGGTGGCCCAACCGCCATCCTCGGCTGGAGCCCGCCTGCTGGAACGCGGGAGACCTCCCGCGATGCCTTGGAACAGCTGCACAGTGTTGGTATCGAGCAGGTGGGTTCCGTCCGGAGCCTCGAGGCGGCGGCAAGTAGTATGTCGTTTCCAGTCTGGGGCTGGTTCCCTCAGGGGTCACCCCCGACTGCTACCTCGCGATTCAGAGCTGCAACGTTCCTACAACCGAGCTTCGGCAATACTCCGACCATCCTGGAAGGCCCTAGCAGCAACGCTGTTGGTTTCGGTATAGCAGTCGAATTATCGTATGACGTTGGCGATCATTCATTAAGTGTTTTAGAAGGGCCCACAGCCGACCTGCGCCACCTGCTGCAGCAAAATATGCCAGGGTGGGGTGCGGCCGAGCGTCGCACCATCGCAATCCAGGCACAGGCTCAGGACGTTTGGGTGATGCGTGGAGTCGGCGAAGCAAATAATGAATATGAACGGTGGATTGTGTTTGAATGGCACAGTACGCTCTTCTTTATGCATACGATCATGCCGGACGCCGACCTCGAAACGATTCTCACGCATCTGGGCGACTTTCAGCAGGTAGTGCCGACCAAGCAACCCTAAAGCCGTTTTACTGTCGCCTCTGCACAGCCATCTCTGTGCTACCGGTGTGACTAGAACTGACGCTCGACCGACTACTCGCTGACCTTGGGTCAGGAAAGATTAGCTTTTGTCCAAAGCTGTTGTAGATCATCCCGGGCACCTTGACAGGCCTCGTCCGCCGGAAGCTTTGCGAGCTGCTGATCGAAGGGCTCGGGAGTGACCGGTCCGTCATAGCCAATGTCGCGCAGCGTCTGGAGAAACCCGATGATGTCGATGACGCCAGTGGCGCCGGGCCGCTGCCGTATCTGGTCAACCTGATCCTCCACACGGATGCCGGCTGGGGCATCGTTAACATGCACATAGACAACGTCCTCTGCCCGCAGCGCCCGGATATCAGCCAGCGTACCTAGGGCAGTGTACCAATGCCAGCAGTCAAGCAACAAGCCGACGTTCGGGCCGAGCGCCGTAGCCAAACAGAGCATTGCTTCCGGACTATAGATGAAACCGTAACGGTGGCCTTCACGCGAAGTGCGTGGCCCAATGAATTCCAGCCCCAGCCGGCAACCATGCTCGGCCAAAGTTTGGGCGATCGGCCGAAGCTGGGCGACATGGTAGGCGAAGTTCTCACGGAACGGGCGGTCATCAGAGGCGGGTGGCAGCCAGGTGTAGGTTCGGGTACAGCCCAATTGGGCGGCCAGAGCAGCCTGCAGGGCGAGTGTTGTAAGGGCATCGGCATCATACGGTTCGCGCCAGTTGATCGGCAAACCCCAGCCCCCTGGCTGTACAGCGGCCTCCGCGAAGTGAGCCGCCACGGCATCGGCGGATTGTGCGGTAGCAAGTTCTAATGCCTCACAAATTGGAAGGTCGCATGCTGGCCAGCCATGGCGTCGCGCCAGAGCGATAGATCCCGCGAGATTGGTCTGAATTCCGATGGCACCTGGGCTTAGGTTTGCAAACATAATCATCCTCAAGGCGACGATATAAATAGCTTCATCATAGCAGGGTATAGGGCAAGCTTGTCAAGGGCAGTTGGGTATGGTACAGTATCGTCACCCTAGGAGGGATGTGAGAGTGGTTGAATCAGCTGCCCTCGAAATGCAGTAGGTGTAACAGCCTCGTGGGTTCGAATCCCACTCCCTCCTCCAATTGAAGCTCTCGTGCAGCAATGCGCGGGAGCTTTGGTATCCCGGCGTTAGCCTGCAGTTAAGCATTCCATAATCTGCCTTTAACTGCATCCAGGTATGCTGCGCAGTGCGTACAGTCAGGGGATGGTATGAAACCAGTTAATCAGGTACCCGATCGGCTAGGTCAACTCATGACTTGGATAACTGACGGCTGGCGGGTCGAAGAGCCTATACTACAGCGAAGTATGCTCCATGGGCGCGCCGGCAGTATATGTGCGTTCGAGGTCGTGGTGCGGCGGGATGATGAGCGACGGGTGATAGCACTCACAGATGATCATGCCGTTCAGATCTGGTTAGAGCAGACTAACTTTCATATTCTCCATATTTGAGATGTGAAGAGTGAATCATGCTATAGGGCGTTGAGCGACGAAGGCAGGTCGCTTTCACCCGCTGGTCTTCATGTGAAAAGATTTACACCTGCTTAACAGAATGACCATCAAGATTTTACATGCCCCTGGTACCATACGAATGGGCAAACGGGGGCAAGAATGCGCACATGGTCAGATGACCACCTGCGCATTCTTTTTGATAGGGAGATACGGGAATGATTGAACTTGATCCCCAAGGGCGCCTACACCGTCGCCGTGGTGCTCGGCGCTGGTGGCATTGGTGGCGGTGGTTTCGCAGCGTCCGCCGAACTTCTGGTGCTTAGGGCGATGGAAACCTTTCCAGCGCTTAACACATGCTTAATAGAGCGATAAAGGGGCGATAATTTGCGTCTGGTATCCTTAGTATATTAGCGTCGAACGCCTAGTACTGTAGACGTACTACGCACTCATAAGGATGGATGCAGAATGTTCAAATCGCTTCGGATCGGATTCTTGGGCTTGGTCATCATGGCCACGTTAGCGGCATGTGGATCGACGGGCACGACCACTACTGGCACCAACGCGACGTCGAGCACGAGCGGATCGAGTGCTACAACGCCAGCTGCGACGATGGCAGCAACAATGATGCCGGCTGCTACAATGTCAGCGACGATGATGCCGGCTGCTACGGATGCTACGATGTCGGCGACCGCGATGGGAAGTACCGCAATGGCAGGCGGAGCCGTGAGCGGCAAGTTAACGGTTGCCGGTTCGTCGGCCCTGTTGCCTATGATGCAAGAAGCAGCCAAAGAGTTCCAGGCCAAGAACTCAGGCGCACAGATTACTGTTACCGCCGGTGGTTCAGGTGCAGGACGTACGCAGGTCTGCAGTGGCCAGATCGATATCGGTGACAGTGATGTGAAGCTATCGAGCGACGAACGCACGAAACTTAACTGTGCGAACGCCGTGGAGACGCCGGTCGCCATTCAGGCGTTTGCGCCTGTGGCGAACAAGAAGGGGCCAGGTAGTGTTAATAGTTTGACCAAGGATCAACTGGTCAAAATCTTCAATGGCACCACCAAGAACTGGAAAGAGGTCGGCGGCGACGATCAGCCGATTGTGCTCGTGAACCGCGCCAAGGGCTCGGGTACGCGGTCGAATATGGCCAAGTTCTTGTTTGCGGGCGATGACAAGCAGTTCGCGACCGGTCAATCGGAAGAAGATAATAGTGAGACGGTACGGCAGACCGTGAGCCAAGCACCGGGTGCCATCTCGTATCTGGGCTTTGCATATTTGACGAACCCCGACATTATTGCCTTCTCGGTCGACGGCGTCAAAGCCGACAAAGCCGACATTCAGTCGGGTGCCTGGAAGATCGGTGGTCCAGGCTATGCCATTACCAAGGGTCCAGGCTCTCCTCTAGCGCAGTCATTCTTACAATTCGTGACCAGTCCCGACTTTCAAAATAGTGACGCATTCGGTAAACTGGGCTTCGTCCCGGTAAAGTAGGGCAAACCGCCGCGGAAGCGTTATAATCGACACGGCAACATTCCTTTAGTGGGGTGTTGCCGCGTACCTTTCTAACATGTTAGTGAGTGTGTATGGGACGACGAAACGCGATCCTGGCCCAATCGATCTTTTTTAGTGCCGCGGCGATCTTAGTTCTGAGTACTGGCGCGTTGGTGCTGTTCATTGGTAGCACCGGGCTACGTGTCTTCAGCTTTATAAGCCCGGCCTCATTCTTTTTCGGACGTTCCTGGGACCAGAACACCCAAGACTTTGGCGTTCTGCCATTGTTGTTTGGGTCGCTTGCGACCACCTTGGTTACCCTCATCATCAGCGCCCCATTAGCCATCGCGGTTTCGATCTTCATGGTCGAGATTGCACCACGCCCAATCCGCCGGATTATGCGTACTGCCGTCGAACTCTTTGCTTCGTTGCCTTCGGTGATCTATGGCTTGCTCGGCTTGACCCTAGTCGTGCCGTGGCTACGTGAAGCCCTCCATGTTGGGCTTGGGAAGGGTATTCTGGCGGCGGCGGTCGTCCTTGTCTTTATGACCCAGCCTACCATGGTCAGCATTGCCGAAGACGCGTTGCGGTCGCTGCCAGAGTCACTCCGTGAGGGTGCGTTGGCGGTCGGTGCCACGCGCTGGCAGATGATTTGGCGAGTATTGCTACCAGCAGCACGTCCGGGCCTGCTCACGGCGGTGATTCTGGGGATGGGACGGGCGATTGGGGAAACAATGGCCGTGCAAATGGTGATCGGCAATATTACATCGCGTATTCCCAACAACCTTGTTTCCGGTGCTACAACTATGCCGGCAGCGATTGTCACACAGTTGCCCGAGGCGACGAGCCCGGAGCATCGCGCGGCCTTGATCATGGTAGCATTTCTGCTCCTCGTTATCACCCTGATCTTGATTGCCGGGGTGAGGTTAGCCACGGGCGGCAAGAGCACGAAAGCAGCCACACGGCGCGCAGTACCTGCAGCGCAAGGCGGACGAGCGGCTGCGATTGCTAAGCTTCAGGGAGATAAAGTATGAGGGCAGATGTTCGCGATCTTGCAGCGAGTCGCGAGGAGACTGGGGCCGTGATGAACATGGGAGCGCGTCGGAGAGCCAAGTTTACCGATACCGTGGCGACGGTGGTAATGTCGG
>JBBRHB010000400.1:0-5172 GCA_038223355.1 Chloroflexales bacterium | reverse complement strand
TAACTAAGAGACCCTTGTTGTCTACAGTGGGTATTGGAAGTTGTCGGCTGGCGTACAGGTGATAGGCTTGGCGAATGGCTAACAGCTTTTGCAGCTCGCTCGCGAACGAATCGGGCCGTTTGAGCTGTTCAGAGAGCGGACCATAAAGTGCGGGGGCCTTTGGTAAGCCTCCCTGTGAGACGGTCGCACTTGGGTTTACGTTGACCAAGTCGTAGCCGCCGCGATGAATCCAGCGCGTATCACCGTCACTGAGTAGCGGCGCGACCGCCTCCGGGGATAGTGGCAATGCACCAACCAGATCCCAGCCAGATAGCGCGAACACACCCGGTTGGAACGCATTGTACATGACCAACAAGAGGTGAACGCGCTGCATCTGGCGCTTTTGGTCATCAGTCAGGTTTTGCAAATTCGAGATACCCAGGGACGCGGCAATTATGCTGAGCGTCGTAGAAGCGACGCCATTGGTGACAAAGCGTAGGTTGTACGGCGCATGTTCGCCGGTCAGACGGTCGTACATCACCGCACGGATATGTTCGCGTAACTCACCGCCGGTCCATGTTCTGCCCTCCAAGGTGTAGTTGTCATCTTTGTGGAGCATCCAGAAATGGACTAGTTCGATGGTCAGTTCATCGTGATTTTGTAAGGCATGAATGAGTGAGGCAGGCTCGATCCCGTAGTCATGCACAGTTCGTAGCATCAGCCGGAGAAACTCGGTATCACCGGTGACCAAGGCATGATCATAGGCCGGACGAGTGATAAAGTCGTAAGACAGATCCGCGCCACCCTTGGACATAGCTGCGATGTCATCGACCGCCAGATTCAACTCCTGAAAGGTAAAACCACCGGCCTTGCGCACCATGCCGGCGATCAACTGGTTCCCGACGAGCGACAGCGGATGCCCTTCGGACCAAGCCAGACCGTCCGGCCTGATCTCAATGCCGAGAAAGCCGTTGGCATCTAGGCGTAAGCCACGCGCGCCCAGGGTATCGAGTGAGTGGAGGGCATCGCCGATGATTAGTTGCTGAGCCGCGAAGGTCGGATCGAGCCAGTTCAGCGATGGTTGTCCCTGCTTAAAGTAGTGCAAATAGACCCAGCGGCGGGCGATGCCATCCACGCCCACGATAACACCGGTGGCGCTCCAATCGGTCTCTTTAATGCCAGGCTCGTAAAAGATGGTACGGGTCAACTGACCAACAATATAGCCTTTCTCTTTCAACGTGTTGACGGTAGCAGGCGGCAGATTCACCGCGTCCTGCCCGTCGGGGACAGCAGGCAGTAAGGGCCAGTCTTCGTCATGGATCGCTACCATGTGGTAGAGGCCGGGATACTCTTGATAATGCAACTCGGCAAGACGGAAATCTGGCCCTTTCCCGGTGTGGGATGGGATGATGTCGTCGATCACGACGGCATGATGCGCGGTCGCAGCATGACTCATGGCAATAAAGTCGGCGGCCGTGCCGAAGGCAGGATCGATATCGATCCCAATGCGGTCGAAGTTGCCGTCGATCGTGGGCGTCAGTTCATATCCGCGTATGCCGCCGGCCAGTTTCATGGGCCCCGTATGCACGCCCTGGATGCCAATAGCCGTCAGGGTTTCCCATAGCTTGGGATCGGCTAACGTCTGCAACACCGATTCGCCATCACGCGTCACGATTGCCGGGGGATAGGTGGTAAACCAGACGGAGGCGATGGCAGACGCGGCGCGGGGCTGCGCCTCTGCATAGGGATGTTGCCACAAGCGGCCCTGACCGGAGTAGAGGAGCGCTTGCTGCTTGACGCTGTGAAGCATTGAGTGCTCGACAAGCCACGCAAGATAGGCGTTTTCGGGCAATGCCATACGTTTTTTCCTCGCTCATAGGATTAGCCATATTGTGTCACATTGGCGGCTAGGCTGTCCATTCGGATGCGTCAGGAGGTTCTTTCACCAGGCGGTCGAGATAGTAGGACACGCGCCCGACCGCGTGACAACGGACGGCCATGACTCGTATCCGCGTGCCATCCGTGAAACCTTGGGCGAGGACGTCGTCCACCGGACCAACCCATATCTCAACAATCGCCTCGAACAAGATCACCGGGGCATCAAACAACGCTATTATCCCATGCGCGGCTTCGGGAACGTGGCTGCCGCTGCACGTTTCTGCCGGGGCTTTGATGAACAGCGCTACTATTTCCGGCTACGGAACATGATGCGCGAGCGTCTGCCACCGTTAGCTGACCACCGACAGGCGTATTGCGCCCATTGGCAGGCACTGATGAGCGACCTGATGGCAGCCTAACGGCTGATCCACTCACAAGCCAGTATGCTCTGGCTCGCCAGTCCCCATCGACGTGCCTCGAGTTATGACACAACCCTATTTTTGGCCGATTCACGATTTTGCAACAGCCGTAGTCCTTGTTTAACGGCGCTTGACGGACATAGCACTCCACGCTATTATGTATGTAGACGTCTATGGACATCTTTCTCATCGCCGAGGTCCGGCGTTGTATAGCTGGAGAGTAAACCATTGTGGCCGATCTAGCCGGGGGAAGGCTCCACGGGACGCACCACGACCTGCACAACGACCACCTGGTCTGTCACTTGGTGGTCGAAGAGCAAGTCCGGCTGACCACCCTCACCGATGTACAACGAGACCGAACGCTTGTCAAGGTCTCTGTCCCACTGATTGAGATTGAAGTGGCAGGGCAGGCCATCGAGCCAACGACTGTCGAGACGGCCGATGCAACGACGCTACAGGTCCTATGGTCCCGCACGGAACCACCGTTTAATGCCGAACTCCGGCTCCATCTTGATGGTCCCTCCTTGCACTCGACGCTGCAAGTCTGGGGCGCCGATGTTGGCCTGCGGTTTCGGTTCCCTTTTCTAGCACATCTCTGCGCGACCGACGAGCCCGACGCGATCGAACTGCTCGACGCGGGCACACTACGCATGCCAGAGGGCGAAACGATCTTTCGCCACAGCGATTGGCCACTGCCGAAAGTTTGGCTGGGAGCCGGGGGCGCGGCAGTGACGCTGCTGGGAGGAGTGACCGACCCGGACGCGGTGCAGGCGGTCGACATGTGGGCGGAGGATGGGGTCGCAGCAGTGGCCGAGCGCGAGATACACATGGTTTGGCAGGCCGAATTGAACGTGCATGCGGGCGGTTGGCCAGCAGCCTGGGATCTGTTTCGGCAACGCGTGCGCCGTGATTTCGATCTGCAGCAGTATGAGCGGCCGGAGCTGGCCTGGTATGGCGATCAACTCGTTCACCATTTCACCTTTCTTTATGGACGTGAAATTCTCAATCTCGAGACGGAGAAGTTCGAGATCGACCGATTCCTGGATGAAGGGGAGCGGCTTTTCGGTGGCTACGATGGCATGCTGATCTGGGGCGTGTATCCCCGCATCGGCGTTGACGAGCGCACGCAATGGGATTTTCATGACGATCTGCCGGATGGGCGGGCAGGCCTACGCACCATGGCGCGGCGCGCCCGAGAGCGAGGGACCCGCTTCTTTGTGCCATACAAGCCCTGGGACCGCTCGGCAGATCTACACGGCGTCGCTGCAGCCGCACCCGACCACGAGGAGCTGGCACGGCTCGTGGTCGATACTGAGGCCGATGGAGTATTCCTTGATACCATGTCGGCTATCAGCCCCGAGTTTCGAAGCGCACTGGATGACGCACGACCCGGAACGGTCTTTTGTAGTGAGGGACGCGCTAAAGGGAAAGCATTCGAACTGATCACGGGGAGCTGGGACCAATCGCCGACGCGCGATACGCTACAAGGCAACTGGTCGGCCGCGCCCGAGGTCATGCCGGGCGTTGATGTCTGGCGTTTTGTGTTTCCAGAGCACCGGCTTTTTGTAATCGACCGGCATGCGATGGGCACGGATCGACGACACGTTATTCAGCGCGGTTTCTTCGGTGGGACGGGCTGGGTGGTATGGCAGGATATTTTCGGCCTGGTGTTGCCCTATACGCCGGACGAGGCGGCGCTGCTCAAGCACTGTCGAACAATATTGCGTGAGCAGCGAGAGGCGCTCTGGACTGCGACCCCGACGCCGCTCATCGCGACCTCACACCCGCAGGTTTACTGTAATGAATTTGCCGGGGAAAGGAAACGCCTTTGGACCTTTTATAACGCGACGGGCGCGCCCGTCGAGGTGCGGCTGCCGTCCCTTGTGCCGCGGGCAAGCACTCATTTCATTGATCTCTGGAATGACGAGGAAGCTTCCACGGACGAGCAGGGTCTACCGTGTATCAGGCTTGCCGCACACGCCGTCGGCGCTTTAGGGGAACTGCCGTGCCTGCTGGGCGTCTCAGCAGATCACGGTGACGTGAGGGTCCGCGACGAGGTCCCGGGGGCATGGCTGGAGATGCGGCAAGCCGGTCATGCTACTTCGGTCCAGATCAGCGGTCGTGAGCAAGTTGAGCTGGCTACCCTGCGGGCTTCAAGGCAGGAAGTAGCTGTGGTACGCCTAATGTTGAACGGCGAGCTGCTTGATCAGATCGTGCTGCCGGCTTCTGCTATTGATGAGAGGACATGATGACCGATCAGGTCGGTGTGCCGCACGGGATGGTCGAGGTGCCGGCGGGGCGCTTCCTGTATCAAGCTACACATCGCTGGCGCGAAGGCGGCTTCATCCTGTTTGACGAAGGGCCACGCGAGATCGATGTGGCTACATTCTGGATCGACCGCTATGAAGTAACCAATGCCGACTTTCGCATCTTCCTGGCAGAGTCAGGCTACCGGCCGAAAGAGCCGCACAACTTCTTGCGACATTGGCAAACTGGCTTTCCCGAGGCGTGCGCCAAGCATCCTGTGACGTGGGTCAGCCTGGAAGATGCGCGGGAGTATGCAGCCTGGGCCGGTAAACGGCTGCCTACTGACATTGAATGGCAATGGGCCGCCCAGGGACGTGATGGGCGGAGGTGGCCGTGGGGAAACGAATTCGTTCCGAGCAATTGTAATAGCGACTCCAGTGGAACAACGCCGGTCGATGCCTTTCCGCTGAACTGCAGCCCGGCCAATGTCTGTGATATGGTCGGTAACGTCTGGGAGTGGATCGACGTGGTGTGTTCGGATGGTTGGCATCGCTGGTGTTTCATTCGCGGCGGTAGCTATTACCAGGCACGCGGCAGCATGTGGTATGCCGAGGGTGGGGCACAGCCCGTGCAGCACCATCATAAGTAC
>JBBRHB010000399.1:0-5177 GCA_038223355.1 Chloroflexales bacterium | reverse complement strand
GTGACTGGCGGACCTTGCTGTCGCGTCATGCTGTTGCGCCTCCGCCGGCTCGTGCCAGCAGCGCCTCGATTTTTGCCAACAGGCGCGGCAACTCAATCGGTTTAGTGTCGTAGTCGTCGCAGCCCGCTTCGAGGGCTTTGTTGCGGTCGCTGGACATGGCGTGTGCCGTGATGGCGATGACGCGAATGTAGCTGCGTGGCGGACGCCGCTTTCAGCCGTCGTGTTGCTTCCCAACCATCAAGGGTGGGCAGGCCATATCCATCAGAAGCAGATCCGGCGCTTCGCTCTCAGCTATGGCTACGCCGCTTTCGCCATCGACTGCGATGACCACCTCATAGCCCCGACGCAGTAGGCGGCACGACAGCATGTCGCGGTACATCTCGTTGTCTTCGACCAGCAGAATTTTAGACATGGCTGGCCGCCTTTGTATGTTCATCCACGCGGACGTGGTCCGGGTGGCCGTTGCGTTTTGCCGGCACGGCCCAGCCCGCTATGAGGTCGCTCACCTGATGCATCAGTTCGTCGCGATAGCTTTCTCCCTTGTCGATAAGTGAATACACGTTGCCGTAGAGTGACGGTAACTGTCCAGCGTTGAGATCTTTGGCCGTTAGCCCGACGACCGCAATCGAGCGCCACGCCTCGTGGCGCCCCAATTCGGCAGCGAACGCAAAGCCGTCGCTTTCGACCATGGTGAGGTCACGCAAAATCAACGCGGGCCGGTATTCGCCGACCTGCTTCAGGGCAACGCGCCCATTTTCGGCTTCGAGCACCACACAACCGGCGTTCTCCAACATCATCCGCGCCAGCAGTATGCCGAAGGGCACGGCGTAATACTGGCTAACCGAACGGATGGTTAGTATTAGGATCATGAGGTCTAGCTGGCGCTCACGTGATGACGTACGCTTGTGATGGTTCGAACTTTAGCGTATCCGTGAGAAAGGGTCGCCCATGATAGAGAATCCCCAAGCCTTGCGCGTCTATGTGGTTGATGATGATCCTGAGCACGTCATGATTATCCAGCTCGCGCTACGCGCACTCGAGCAGCCAACCATGGTTGAAACGATTGGCGATGGCGGAGCAGCCTTAGCCGCGCTGGCGAGCGGTCAAGTGCAGCCAGATTTGATCCTGCTCGATATTAACCTGCCAGGGCTATCAGGCCTTGACCTACTCCGTCGAATCAAAGGCGTTGCCCAAGCGCACTTTGTACCCGTTGTAATGTTAACATCCTCAAGCCTAACCAGTGATATTACTCGGGCCTATGAACTTGGTGCGAGTGGGTATATTGAGAAGGGCCAGTATTTACATGATTTGCGGGCAGTATTAGGCAACACCTTGCTGTACTGGTCGGCAATGAAGCGTCCAGTAGTTGGCAGGAGCATCTAATATGAGTGAATTTACTGTTCTGCTGATTGCAAAAGAAACCAGTGAAGCGCGCCAGATTATTCGCAGCATCGCAACTGTCACCCTTCGAGCCCCCGTCTTCCATACGAACCCTGAAGCGGCGATCGATTGGATCATTACTCATGAATGTGATCTTTGTTTCTTGGATGCTACGCTCCTTAAGGCAGACCCACTTGACTTGGTCGTCCGTTTCCACCAGCGCAGGCCTGATCTCCCCATCATCATACTATCGGACGACCGCTCCGCCCGGGCGGCAGTCGCCGCATTTCGTATGGGCGCGAGCGATTATGTGGTCAAAGAAGCCGGTTTCCTTAATGTGATAATGGCTCGCGTCCAGCAGTATGCTCAACCGGGTCGCGGAGCAACGGTGGACCCCATCGTAGCCAGCAATTCAAGCATACCGGAGGAGTTACTGAGGTCATCCTACCAGAACCGGCTGCGTGTGATTGGACGGCACATGGATTTGGGTGGCTTCCACTCTATTACGCTTTTAGAAGTCAGCGGCGGGTTTCTGGTCCGTGCGTTGATAGTAGGCAACCGCACACCGCAAGCCCTTGAGTTTTCAGACCGTGACTTTCCACAACTGGTCAGCAATGCCTTCAAACAGCGTGACGAGAAACAGCGCACGCGGGCAAAGTCAGAGCTGTTGCTGTACGGCTATGAGGACTTTTTGCGAGCGTTAGGCTATCGCTTCGATCAGCAACTGGCAGAGGCCATCACGGTGACTGAGCTCGAACGTTTTGTGGTAGTAGGAGGGGTAGCAATGGTTGAGGGTGCAGGCCAGCAAAGTCTGGCACCATTCCAAGATTTTCTGCAGTCAGACGACATCGTGCGCATGGTCAATGAAGCTGTGCGGCGCCGCTCAACCCAGGGAGGGCCTACACTCTTTAGGCGTCTTATTGGACATGCATAAAAGGCTATGCACTCCAGGCCTTTCGCACCTTCCTCGCCGAAGAGCGCGGTCTTGCAGAACCGGTGCTTGCTGATCTTGCAGTCGACGACCTGGCCGACTTTGCACGCTGGCTGCAACGCCGCTACCAGCCCACAACGATCCAGCTCTATGTGACCGCACTCAAAGGGCTCTTGCGCTTTCTGGCCCGTCGCACGCTGCTATCCTTTCCAGTCGAGGAGGCACTCGGTCGCTATCTCGACGAACGACCGCGCTTCCGCTATCCCACGCCCGAGGTCGTTGAGCAGGCGGCGCTGATCCTGGAACAGCACCGTAAGCAACAGCCACTGCTCGTCGGTCCCGAGGCACCGCGTCCCGAGCGTATTCGAGCGCTCGGCTGGTTGCGCGACCATGCGCTGCTCCAACTGCTGTTTTCTACTGGGGCGCGGATCTCGGAAGCGCTCGGCTTGACGCGCGCTGATGTACGCAATGGACGATCGGCATTAGTCATTGTGCATGGCAAAGGTGGCAAGGAGCGACCGTTGCAGCTGCCGCCCGATGATCGTGCTGCGATTGTCGCCTATCTTGCTGCCCGCCAGGATACCAGCCCCACCTCTTCGTTTCGTTCCAGGGTCGCACACCGGTGCACCGCTGAGTCGCTCCTACACCTGGAAGCTCGTAACCCGTCTTGCGACCGCCGCCGAGATTGAAGGCCTCTCACCGCATGGCATCCGACGCTGGCTAGCGACGATGGCGCTGCGCAACGGTGTCGATCTGAAGACGATCTTGTCGGCACTGGGCCATAGCTCGACTGCTGTGACCGAGCAGGTGTATGCCTTTGTCGCCCGCGAGCAGGTTGCCGAGCGCTGGGGCGCAGCGGCGGCAGAGCTTCGGGCAGCCACTGAGAACCGGGCGGCCTATGCTGCACCAGAGCCGGATAATGTCTATCGGTACTACTCCGATGATGCGATCTCTTGGTGAAACACAGCAGCACCATCGCACCTGTCAGTTATCGAAGCCTTTGTCGCGCAGGATCTGCTCGATACGAGCGCGATGGGCTGCCTCCCAGCTTTCCAGTGTCTCAACGGCATCCCTCGCGGCCCGCGCCTGCGCTGCCGTGAGCGTGGCATCCAGCCGGGCGACCGGCACCACCACAATGCCCTCCTCGTCCGCAACCACGACATCGCCGGGTGCCACGTCCACCCCGCCACAGCGCACCGGCCCGTTGAGCACGCCGACCTTGTTCTTCGTCCCAGGAATCGGACTCACACCTCGGGCGAAGACTGGGAAGCCCTTCTCGCGTGCCTCCGCCAGATCGCGTATCACGCCGTCGACGACAAATGCGACGACGCCGCGCTTCTGGGCAACCGCACACACGTTGCCGCCGGCGACCGCATACTCCACATCACCCGCCTGCACAACGATGACCGAGCCGGGCGCGGCTCGATAGATGGCGGCATGGAGCATCAGGTTGTCACCCTGTAGGCAGCGGACTGGGTAGGCTGGGCCTGCAATACGTGGCATCCCCGGCCACAGCGGTCGGATACCAATGTCCATGACACGGTCGCGGGTGAGCACGTCGGCAATGGTGGTCGGGGAGAGCGTATGGTAGGCAATATAGTTGGGTATCGTTCCACATAGTGGCGAACTGCAAGCCTGCGGCGAGAGGTCCGTGCCGCCGCTTTCGCTCCACCTTGTATGGTACCATAGGCAGGGCTGGCAAGCCCCTCATCAAACCCAGACTTCAGGGCTGCGCTGAAAATGTTCTGTCAGGCAGTCGAGGCAGCTATTAATTGCACCTGATAGCCGAGCCGCTCAAGGCGGCGCACGGTTCGCCGCTCAACGGCAGCCCGTTCTCGTTCATCAAAATAGTTCGGGCCGAGATCGCGATAGGGTCCCTTGCGCGTCAGCACATGATAGATAATGACGAGCAGACTATGCGCAACGGCCACAATGGCTTTCTTCTTGCCGCGTCGGCTGGTGAGCCGTCGAAATTGTGCCCCGAGATAGGTCTGCTTGATCCGGCCTGCACCGTGGGCTGCCTCGATCAACGCCTGCCGGAGCTACTGACTGCCTTTGCGTGTCCTACCGCTCAGCTGCTTGCCGGCACTCTGGTGATTGCCAGGACACAGACCGGCCCAGGAGGCCAGATGGGCGGCGCTCGGAAACCGTCCGAGGTCAGTCCCAATCTCGGCCAAGACGATTTCAGCGACGCGGCGATTGATGCCCGGGATCGTGTCGAGTAAGGCAATCAGCTCCTCATCTGCCTGAAGCCACTCCTGTATTTCGGTTCCGAAACGTGTGATGGCTTGCTCCAACTCGTCGAGGTGGCTGAGATGTTCTGCGAGGATAAAGCGATGATGTGGCCGGAAGCGGCCGGTCAGGGCTTGTTCGAGCAGGGCTCGCTTGGCTTGTAGGCGGCCGTGGGCTAACTCCGCCAGCACACTGGGCTCCGTTTCTCCCGCCACGAGTGCCGCGAGCATGGCACGAGCAGAGACGCCGGTGATGTCGGTCGCAATGCCCGCGAGCTTGATGTTGGCATCTTCGAGCAGCTTTTGCAAGCGATTGACCAGCCGCGCCCGCTCTTGGACTAAAGACTGACGATAGCGCGTCAGATCGCGGATGTCACGCTGGGCGAGAAAGGGAATAAAACTGCCCGTGAGGAGACCATGTTGGAGCAGTTGGGCGATCCACTCAGCATCCTTGACATCCGTTTTGCGGCCCGGGACGGCCTTCATATGCTGGGCATTCACAACAAGGAGCTCAAACAGGCCTTCCAGTACGTTGTACACGGGTTTCCAATAGACGCCGCTGCTTTCCATAGCGACGTGCGTACAGCCCACGGTGGTCAGCCAGTCAGCCAACAGCAACAAGTCTGCGGTCATGG
>JBBRHB010000398.1:0-5187 GCA_038223355.1 Chloroflexales bacterium | reverse complement strand
GTTAGTTTCAATCCTGCTATACGTCAGGTCCAACCGGGACTCCTAATTGGCCTCCTCCAAACGGTCCTCGCCGAAACCGGCCTCGACCCGCGCCGCCTTGCGGTCGAGATCCATGAAGTTTCTTTGCCTGATCCTGCTGTGGCAGAGGTGGTGCTAGCCGAACTCGCTAAACTTGGGATACCTTTGTGGATCGACGACTTTGGTACGGGACCCTCGGCCTTGCCCTACCTCAAGCACTTTCCGTTCTCGGTGCTCAAGATCGATGGCAGCTTTGTGTGGAACATGGCCACTGATCCGCGTTGGGACACGGTTGTCAGTGGACTAATCGGCTTCGCACATCATCTCGGCTTACGGTGTGTGGCGGAACGCGTTTGGAACGATGAGCAACTGTTGCTCCTCCGTGCTCATGGCTGTGACCTAATACAAGGCTGGCGCTTCAGCCCACCACTCCCGGCACCTGAGCTTACTGCACTGCTCCAGGAAGGCCGATCCTTCACGTGAAGCCAGATATATAGTCCATCTGGCGCTCGCTCGGTCCATCTCATTACCTCATACACCTCGGCAGCCCTCATGCCGTGGCCCGAAACAGCTCGTGCCCCATTGTAGGAGGCAAGGCTTGCCCTTGCCCGGCCCGCCCGCCGGCGGGCAGCGGACGGCGCAGGTGTCGCAATCTGCCTTGACGAATGACCGGTCGTTCGTTACAGTCCATCAGCTATGCGTAAGGAAGAAGAAATGATCTCTGATTCTGCATATACCGCACCTAGCCCAGATCCTGCCCTCGCCGCTCTACTACCTCCACAGGGCGAATGGAGTGAGCAGGACTACCTGTGGCTTAGCGGTCGCACCCGACACCTAGTTGAACTCGTTGATGGCGCCATCGAGGTGCTGCCCATGCCTACCGACGAACACCAGCGCATTCTGATGTTTCTCTACCGTCTGCTGTATGGCTTGGGCATCGGCATCGTGCTGCCTGCGCCGCTCCGTCTACGTCTTGCCAGTGGCCGCTTCCGCGAGCCCGATCTGCTCTTGCTCCTCGACGCAGCCGACCCACGCCGGCATAATGAATGGTGGGATGGAGCCGACTTGGTGGTCGAGGTCGTCAGTCCTGATGATCCTCAACGTGACCTTGTTACCAAGCGCGCGGAGTATGCGCAGAGCGGCATTCCCGAGTACTGGATCATCGGGCCACAGGTCCAGCACATTACAGTGTTGTCGCTGAAAGCAGGACAGTATGTGGAGCACGGTGTATTTGAACGTGGTACCATCGCTACATCAGCCTTGCTGCCGGAGCTACAAACGGCTGTCGATGCCGTATTTGATGCAGAATGATTGAGATGAAGACTATGAGCAATATTGTTGAAATTGATGATCATGGATCAATCCAACTGCCCGATGACCTGCTTGCTACAGTAAAGCCACGTACCCGCTTCCTGGTAGAGATCCAAGGGGCAACGCTCATCTTCCACCCGGAAGGGGATCTATCATTCGGGGCTTCAGTGTCACCAGCTACACGGGTGGCAGCATTTCGGCGTTGGGCTGCACTGGAACGCCCTCCGGCTCCTGTCCTCCCTGACGAGGCTTTGAGGCGTGAGCAGATGTACGACTGATGACGACCTACCTCGTCGATACCAATGTGTGGTTACGATTAGTACAGCCTGAAGCACCTCAGCATCCGCTGGCCGTTGATGCTGTCGCTATACTTCTCGGGCGGAACGAAGAGATTTTCGTGACGGCCCAAAACCTGATCAAGTTCTGGTCGGTGGCTAGTCGCCCCACGTCAGCCAATGGTCTGGGCTGGACGGTGGAAGCGGTTCGCTTGGAGCTTGACCGTATGTTGGTCCAGTTCCCGCTTCTGGATGACACCCCAGCGGTCTTCGTCCACTGGCTCGACCTCATTTCACATCTCCTCACGTTCAATAGTGACGACTTTCGTCAATTTGGAGAGATTGTCATCGTGGATCCAGCCGCTCTGGCGCTGCCCACACGTGAATGAAGTGAGTGCAACCTTGCTTTGATGATAGACAAGCTTTCCAGCGTTGTCCTGAGGCGTCAGGCTATAATGCTGCACACCAAAACGGTGTTGTACCTAGGCGGTAGATCCGATGATCGATACCATAATCGAGGTTCCACTCGATGCAGATACGGCGCGAGCATATCAAGCCGCATCTGAAGATGATCAAAAGAAAATGCAAGTTCTGCTCCGCTTACGAGTGCGCGAGTTGACCACGGCACCCACGATTGCACTACGTCGTTTGATGGACGAGATTGGAGCAGCGGCGGAGGCGCGTGGCCTGACACCCGAGATCCTGGCAACGTTGCTCGATGACGAGGAATAATCGCTTCGTTCTCGATACGAATGTCGTCATCAGCGGCGATCCCGATCTGCTCGTGCTTCATCCGTTTCGTGGTATTCCGATTGTATCACCGCACGTATTTATGAATGAGCCTTAATAGTTAGTATGTATAAGCGTTGGTCTAGCTGCCAGGAAGGGCCGAACAAGATTGCGCACGTTCGATAGGTGAGCTTAACCTGGGTAGCAAGGTCACCCCTGCTGCTGGAACTACAAGCGGCTGTCTATACAGTGTTTGATAATTTTGGGCTTAAGCTATGCTCTATTCTGGATTAGGTGGCAACGGCTTCCACTAACTCGTGTGCATTGCCCCAGACTTCGACGTAGACGCCGTCGCGGTCGCCGGCCCACAGCCGGACAGTGCAGGTCCGGCGTAGCAGATTCTTCCACAACTGCGCGTTTGCGAACGTTTCTTCGTCGGTGCTGAGGTATGAAAAGACTGAGCGCGCCGCAACCAGCACCATTTTCTGCTTGGCGCGACTCATTGCCACGGTTAGGCGACGTGGATCGAGCAGAAACTGCCCGGCAGCCTGCAGGTAGGCCGGGTCGCTTTCGGTGGCGCTGACCAGGATCACTTGT
Source organism: Chloroflexales bacterium (assembly GCA_038223355.1). Lineage (GTDB taxonomy): Bacteria > Chloroflexota > Chloroflexia > Chloroflexales > Kallotenuaceae > JACDGP01. Next base: position 2,257 of record JBBRHB010000398.1, on the reverse strand, counting down.
CGCTCATCGCCCTGAAACCGCTCTACAGTATCGACCGCCGAGTGAGTAATCATCTGAGTGAATGGATCGCGCTCCGAAAGACAGGCAATATGTTCTTGGAGGGAGGCTCGTTGCGCCCGATGCGGCACGACGACGCCCAGGCCGGTGCGAGAATCCAGATTGTAGCCGCTTGAGGCAGCTAACGCTTCGAGGATCGGCGTAATAAGCTCTTCTTCAAATGAGTTGCTCAACTGACTGCGATCTTCGTCATGGACTACTACTACAATCGGATAGATGGGTGCGAGCACGGCACGTACAAAAGGGTCCTGAAAATCGTGTGCGGGCAGGATGTCGGTGCGGAGTGAGTAAAAGGGAATGTGATCCTGCTCGTAGATCGCCTTCCGTAAGAACGTGGCCATGTCGGCATGGAGGCGAAAGCTCTGCTCGAATTTGATCATCGCGGGATGCTGCCCCAGCAGTGTTAGGAACAGCGACTCATATGCCCGGTATTCACGGAATGTACGGCGCGGTTCATTGCTCCAGTCATGTTTAATGATGGGTGCCATTTGGCGGTGGTCGCCAACAACGATCAATTGTCCTTGCGGCTTCAATGGCAGGGCGGCCATCATGGCAGACGGTAAGTTCAATTGCGATGCCTCATCGAGAATCAGGCAGTCACAGGGCTGCGCCGTAAATAACGTGTCCTGCTCTTTGTGCATGCCGTAGATGGCACTCGGCGTGGCGGCGACGATACACCACTGCTCAGCCTCGATCATCGCCAGTTGTGCCGGGCTTCCTTTGGCACGGTCGTACTCCTTGAGGAGGACTATGACACCATCCGGTGGCGTTTGTTTGGGCTGCGCGCGAAACAACGCTGCATCGAGTAATCGTGCATCGAAATAAGCGGCGAAGAGGTCGGGATAGGTGAGGTGCCAAGCGCGCAGTTCCTGTTGGACATCGCAGATTTTGTTGAGCAAGACGTCGATCGCTGCGTGCGTGTGGCACGATACAAAGGCTCGGAACGTCTGCCCTGCCGCCATGGCCCCCTGCATGCGCGACAGGACTGCGAAGGCCGTTCCATAGCTCTTGCCCGTGCCGGGAGGTCCCTGGACCAGCAAGGTCGGCTCGTCACCTTGGCCGCCAATGTAAGCAACTTTGCTCGGTTCGAAACCGGCAAGTGCTCCGAGCTTTTCAAGAGCATTGAGGCCTTCCAGAAAGCGCCGTTGCCCTGCGACTGCTGTCGGCGGCCACGCTGCTTCGGCGGTCATGGGCTCGACCAACCGCTCGTACAGAGTGTTACTGCCCGTCGAACCCGAAGCAATTCCACACAGACCTTCGGTGACCTTTGCGGAATAATAGCCCGACCAGTCATTAGGGTCGGGATCGAGCGTGTAGCGTGCGCCCTCTACCAGCGCCTTATCAAAGGAAGCGAAAACAAAACCGCGCGACCAGGGACCGCCACGGCTGGCCACAAAGCGCAGATCGACATAGCCCTGCCCAGGGTCGTCAGGATCGAGCCCGAGAGCGACGATCTCCGCGCGCATGCCGTACAGCATCCGCTTCGCTGTCGGCGTGTATGGTACCTGCTCGGCTGCCGGTAGGCGTGAGTCGACATCCCAGCGCGGCAGCACGACGACGCGGTCACCGACTCGCAACGTCGTCAGGCTCAACACCTTGCTAGGATCGCAATCGACCTGCGAACAGTCGAGCCGAAGTCGGACATGTAGATCTTCGTGCGACCATTTGGTTTCGGCGTTTTGAAGCTTAGACAGCTTGGGCTTACCTGTCGTTGGATTTGCTGCCTGCAACTGCGCCTCGTACGCTTGCTTGAGTTGCTGCCGCCTGAGGTGCTCACGGTTCTGTTCGGCAAATTCGGGAGCAAGCGCGGGGTCATAGTGGACAATGAGCGTCTCACCAGCCAAAACGCGACGCTCGGGTGGTGCAAGACGGTCCGATTTCCAGCCGTTGAGAAAGACATGTCGCTCAATGATAACGAACTCATCCAAAGCATGTGCGAGGGTACGAGCACGCTCGGAGAAGCTCTCAAGCTTCGGCAGATCAAAGGAAGTGTGCTCAGTATAGCGGTTGCCTCGAAAACTGTGGACGATGTATTCGAGTGCTTCCAGCCGGCGATGATGAAAGGCCTTGAGCAGTTCGGTGGTTGCTTTTCGATACGTAGCATACGGGTCGGCCTTCCCCGGTGCAGCGTCAAGTTTGTCCCAGGCAGCATAGGCATATTCGAGCGGGATCTGACTGTTGAAACGGGCTCGGCTCGTAT
>JBBRHB010000397.1:0-5189 GCA_038223355.1 Chloroflexales bacterium | reverse complement strand
CCAGCAGACCGGCCGCCCAGCGCGACAGGATGCCGGCGCGGATCGTCGCGCTGCCAAACAGCAGGCCGCCGAGCATATACACGTACCCATCCAGGTCCCAGAGCGCTTTGATGGCGCCGAGGTTCTGGGGGCCGGGGTGCCGATTGAACATCCCCAGGAAGCTTGCCACAAATGCCGGCGACTGGGCCGCCAACCGCGGCAAGATAAAGAGTTCGGTGAAGGTAAAGGGCACTAACAACACCAGCCAGATGGTCAACAGGACATAGCCAGCCAGACCAAGCCACCCGGTCTTTTCCACTTGCCTGGCATAGAGCCCTGTCAGGCCGAGCACGCCGAAGAAGGACATGGCGACGGCCAGGGCGTGGACGATTGCCCATTGGGTGATGGTGACCGTTGAAAGCGTTTCAAGTGGATGGAAGATCCCAACGACCACGTAAAAGATCCCTGCCACCATAGCTGATAAACCGGCCCAACGGATGAGATTCTTGGTGTTCATGTGTGTGTCTCCTTGTTCTTGTGATCAGTGTCCGTGTCGCCATCCGGCCCGTTCGCCGGTCTGGGTTCAAGCTGAATGACCGAGACCAATGGCAGTCCTAAATCACGCACCTTCCTCAGTAAGCCATGTAATGCGGCCTGATCGACGACTGGGCCAGCGAGGATGGTTGTTCCGTCGCGTTCGTGGGTCAAGCTCAGCCCGTCAAACCGGGCAGCCCACCGGACATCAAGGTGTCCCTTGAGGCGAATTTCGTACTGTCCAGGCTCGTGATGACCCTCGGTGGATGTGTGTGGTGTACTCATACTGCGCCTCGTGCTTTTTCCTCCTATGAATGAACTCCTCGTGGTTGCATTGCTTCTCTCCTGCCATAACAGGATACAAACGAATGTGGTGAGACGGCATCACCACATATGGTGATTGATGTGGTGATCTGTTCATCGGGAGGCGGTGTGGGAGAGAGAAAAACCCGGCATACGGTTCGACAGACCTGCCAGGGTTCGGGTGCCTTGTTCGCGTTGCGGGGGCTAGAGCAAATCGAGCTCCTCAGCCCGGCGGATCGCTGCCCGACGGTTGTTCACATCGAGCTTGCCGTAGATGTTTTTGGTGTGGGTCCGCACAGTGTTCAAGGAGACCATGAGCTGGCGGGCTATGTCCGGGCCGCTCAAGTCGGTTCTGAGCAACCGCAGCACGTCACGCTCACGTTCGCTCAGTGGCTCGCTCACAACCTGCTTAATGGGTGCTCTGGCCTCAGCCTTGCCCGCGGCGGTCAGGAGGTGACGGACATAGGTCGGGGCGATCGCTTGGTTCGTGGCCGCTTTCAGTAGGACCGCCAGCGGTGTGCCCTCGTCCACAAACGTTCGGACGTAGCCCTCCGGCTCAGCCAGCCTCAGAGCGCGCTCCAGTGATACAAGTGCAGCGGGGATGTCGCCATGCATCTGGTAGCCGAGCGAGTGCAACACCAGGATTTGGATGATGCTTCCCGTCCTCCCACCTGCTTCCGCTGCTTGGAGGAGGCGCTCCAGCAACCCCAGTGCCTCAAGCAGGGAGCGGTCTTCACGGTCGTGCTGATACCGGGCCAGGAGTACCCTGGCCAGGATGATGTGCTCGAACTCGCGCAGATAGCTGAGGTCGTCGTCGGCAGACAGGCCCTGCTCGCGCGCCCAATCGAGGGCTTGACCCAACCGCCCCTGCGCGACCCACACCTGCGTCTTGAACGCCGCGATGGGACGCACATTGGGGGAGAAGTCACTCATATACAGGTGCTCTGCCTCATTGAGCAGGTCGAGCGCGCCGTCCAGATCCCCCTTGACCTGCCGTATGCGAGCCATCGCGACCCGCCGGCGATACGGGTTTTGCGGGAACCCAGCGAGCTCGCCCAACTCCTTGCTTCTCAGCAGGTGCTGTGTGGCGGCAGGCAGATCGTTACGCTCACGGGAGAGCTCGCTCATGCCGACATGCATGTCGGCCGCTCCCCGCAATACCGGCTGGCCTTGCTCGGTCGCAAGCTGCAATCCCTGCTCGTAGGTATACATGGCCTCGTGGAGACGACCCTGCACAATCCGTATGTCGGCGAGCGTGATTGCCCCCGCGATGGTGTCAGCGATGTTCCCTGCCATCTGTAAATGAGCCATGCCAGCGGCATACGACCGGTGCGCTTCATCGAGATCCCCGCGCGCCCAAGCTGCGAGCCCCAGCAGTGCCGCCGCCCCTCCACACCCGAGATGGTCATCCTCAGGGATGAGCTCGAGTGCCCGACGGGCGTAGGTCACCGTGCCGGCCACATCGCCCAGCGCCATGGCGTGCCCGGCACGGTACACGGTGATCGAACCCGGGAGACGGCGAAATGCTTCTTGGTCTATGACGACCATCGCCGCCACTGGGGCGTCCGGCCGCTCTCTTATGCCTGCTGTCGTCTCCAGCCACCGTTCCGCGTCGCGCAGTCGGTCCTCAACGCCCTCTAGCTCGCCGCAACTCAGTAATGTCGTGGCATACCAGGCGCTGAGCACGGGCCTGACGTGGAACACCTCGTCGGGGAGTGCCTTGAGCCAGCCAAGCAACGCGGCCTCCTGCCTACTCCTGAGCATGGCCGGCACAGCCCGCTCGGCCAGGCCTGCCGCCCGCTCGAAATCCGGGGCGGCCAGCGCATGGCGGAACGCATCGGCCGCCGAGCCATACTGCTCGTACCACACGCTTGCGCGCCTGTGCAGCGTTACTACCTGAGCGGGCTGCTCCTCCCTCAAATGTGTAGCAAGAACCTCGGCAAAGAGGTGGTGATAGCGATACCAGTGGCGCCTGTCATCCAGCGGCACGACAAAGAAGTTGCCGCGCTCCAGGGCCTCTAACCGTGCGTTGCCTCCTTCCTGGCCGGTGACGGCATCGCACAGCTGGCCATTCAAGCGGTCAAGAATGGCGGTCTGGAGTAAGAAGCTGCGGACTGCTTCGGGCTGACGCTGCAGGACCTCTTCGACCAGATAGTCCACGATGTAGCGGTTGTCTCCAGCGAACGCCCTAATGAAGCCAGGAACGTCCTCTCGCCCACGCATCGAGAGGGCCGCCAACTGGAGCCCGGCAATCCAGCCTTCGGTGCGGTCTTCCAGGGCGGCAATGTCTGCCACCGCCAGGTTGAGGCTCATCACCTGGTTGAGAAATTCGGCGGCTTCGGAGGGGGTGAAACGCAAGTCGGCGGCGCGTAGCTCGGTCAAGTGGCCGCGGACGCGCAACCGGGCCAGAGGGAGCTGGGGATCTTCGCGGGTGGCGATGACCAGGTGCATCTGCGGTGGCAGGTGCTCGAGCAGGAAGGTGATGGCATCGTCAACCGGTTTGGCATCAACGAGGTGGTAGTCGTCAAGAACTAGGACAACATTGTCTGGGAGCGTGGTCATCTCATTGAGCAGCACCGTCAGGATTGCTTCGGCTGGCGGTGGCTGCGCGGATTGGAGTGCACGCACGACGCCCTCTCCGACATTCGGCGCAATCGTACGTAAAGCAGCAACGAGGTAGGTCAGAAAGCGAGTGGGGTCGCTATCTCCTTCGTCTAACGACAGCCAAGCCACCGGTCGCTGGCACCCGGCGACCCAGGTGCTGAGCAGCGTGCTTTTCCCAAAGCCGGCCGGGGCTGAGATGAGCGTCAGCTTGCCCTGTACATTCTGCTGCAGGCGGTCGAGCAGGCGCGGGCGCGACACTAGGTGCGCCCGCGCGGGCGGGACAAAGAGTTTGGTAGCGAGCAGGTTGAGGGACAGGACTGCCGATGCACTGGGAGGCGGTGCCGTGGGCAGGGGGTCCGTCGGTGTCGATGCGGTCGCCAGGGTGACTGCGGCACCCAACGTGGCACCATCGACCTGTGGGCTCGCGTGCGCCATACCTGTATCCTTTTCCGCGTGTTGGGGTTGTTGGGGTTGTTGAGAGAGCATCATAGCACGTTGGGGGTGGCAGTCGCTTCGGAACTAACGGGTTCTGAGCGGATCCACGCGCGGATGCTGTCTGGGATACACGAGCATCAGCTCAAAGCCCTCGAGATGAGCCGCTGACCATGCTAATCTCCGCCTTAGCCGAAGAAACCTACCTCTGCGACAAGCGGCCGAATGGCCGCTTGTGCACGCCATGCTGTTGCCAGCGACCTTACTCGGCTGTAGTTGGGCGGAGCTGGGAGCTTCCCCGGTCAGGGACGGGTTCCGAGACGTGCTCGCGCCGTTCCGACCAGAGCGCATAGCCCAGCCCGGCCAGCGCTATCCCCATCGGCACCGCGAATGTCCGATTGAGCGGGTGCGGGAGCTGCGCCAAGACGAAGGGCGCCAGGGCCCCGGCGGCAAACAGACCGGCCGCCCAGCGCGGCAGGATGCCGGCGCGGAGCGTCGCGATGCCAAACAGCAGGCCGCCGAGCACATACCCTACCAACCCTGTTAGGTTATATATCGCTGGGAGGGCTCCGAGGTTAACCTCGCTGGTGTGCCCATTGATGATCCCCAGCATGCCCTCCACAAACTTCGGTGCCTGGGTCGCCAACAGCGGCAAGATAAAGGCTTCAGCGAAAACAAAGCTCATTGTGAGCGCATAGAAGAGGCTAAACAAGAGATAGCCGGCCAGACCAAGCCACCCAATCGCTTTCACTTGCCGGGCGTAGAGCCCCGCCATGCCAACCAGGCCGAGCAGGCACATGGTCATCTTCAAGGATTGGATGATGACCCATCGACTGGTGGTGACGGACGCAAGAACGTCAAGTGGATGGAGCGGCTGAATGCCCGCGAAAATGATCCCTGCCGCCATAGCTGCTAACCCCGCCCAACGGATGAGATTCCTGGTGTTCATGTCGTTGTCTCCTTGTTCAAACGATGGTGATCACTGTCCGTGTTGCCATCCGGTATATCCGCCTGTTTGGGTTCAACCTGAATGACCGAGACCAATGGCAGGGCGAGATCACGCGCTTTCCTCAGCCAGCCATGCAACGCGGCCTGATCGACCACCAGGCCGGTTAACAGCGTCTCGCCGTTGTCTTCTCGCGTGATGGTCAGTCCTTCAAACCGCTCGGCCCATCTGTCATCAAGATGGCCCTTGATGCGAATTTCGTACCGTCCAGGCTCGTGATGGTCCTCCGTTAATACGTGTGGTTCACGCATGCTGTGCCTCGTTGCGTTCGTTTCATAGATCAGAAGATACACGTCGATGTGGGGAGACGGCATCCCCACATGTGGGGATC
>JBBRHB010000396.1:0-5200 GCA_038223355.1 Chloroflexales bacterium | reverse complement strand
GTACCTACATGCCTACTCACGATCCTCGTGGTTGCGGCCGCTCTCGTCCCTCTCCGTAACCTGTATCTTCCATTCCCCAATTTGCTTGGCGGTTTCGCGCTTACTGTTCCAATAGCATTGCTGCTCCCGATTGCCGTAGCTATTGTCATGGCATGGGGGCTGACAACTGGTGAACCACTTCTCGAAAGTGTTGCGAGTCGCCCTATGCACCTGCTTAACGGTGCTTATGCGCTGGCTACAGCGATACTTGCCCTGCTGATCTGTGCGCTAGTGTGGAAGCTGAGTGGCGTATCACTCGCGCTTGCTGCTGGCCGCAATGCGCTTGGATACGTTGGCCTCATACTAATCGGTCGTTACATCCTGGGGTCGGACGCTGCTTCAGTATTGCCAGCATCCTTTGTGGTTATGACCTCGTTGTTTGGAAGCCGTGTTGGAAGGCAGCCAATGTGGTGGGCTTGGCCGCTCGCGCCAGCGGATGCTCCCACGGCATGGATCATTGCCCTTGCCCTCCTCGCTATTGGTGTGATTATCGCGCTTCGGCAGAACACGAGTCTCAAATGATGGTCTATTTTTGGTCGATTCGCGACTTTGCAACAACCCTGCCAGACAGAATGTTCGCGGTCTTCACGATAGCGCCCTGAGTTCCTTGTAAATGGAAACTCTGCCATCAGCCTAGATGGCCGCCTCAAGTTGGTAACTGGCGACGATTTCCATACAATAGTCTCATCCCCCATCGGAGGACTGCCCGTGACCACGGCACTGCTGACCAACGACCAGTACGCGACGGTGGGTGCGGCGCTGTTATGGACGCTTGGACAGGGGCTCGGTGAGTTGTTCGCGCCGGCCGTTGAGGAAGCTTGGACAGCAGCGTATCCACTGCTGTGCGGTGTGATGCAAGCAGCAGCGGCCGACATGCTTGAGGTTGCGATGGCGTGATTTGCATATAGGAAGGGTCTGTGAGTACATCTGCTGGGAGCCGTCGTGCGTGGGCTTAGCGCTCACTTAAGACCCGGTCAAGTGCGCTGGTTCCGGCGAGGGTAGCGCGGATACCGGGTGCGGGGCGGAGCCAAGTACTCAAATCGGAGAGTGATGCCGTACGTTGACCCTGAATCGTCCGCCGTTCGGTGCGCAGGCGCGACCACGCGGCCCAGGCTTGCAGGCGGCCCGCGATCATGGCGGGTTGGCGGTGGGCAGCAGCCCAGGCGATGGCCAGTAGGTCGTAGCGCAGGATTGCGGGCAAACAGCGCAGCAACAATGGGCGTGGCCAGCAGCGCAACAGTAGCCACCAACGGTTGCGGGCGAGCAGGCGCTGTTTAAAGGGTGAGCCTTGCCCACCTGTGGCCGAATAGACGTGGGCGATGCGGGCTGCGGGCGTTAGCAGGCTGTTCCAGCCGCGCAAACGTAGACGCCAAGCTAAGTCAGCGTCTTCCAGGTAGGCGAAGAAGGGTTCTGCAAAGAGGCCCACATCGTCGAGCGCCGTGCGCCGGTAGCAGACTGCGCCACCGCTAGCCCCAAAGATGGGAACCGGCGCGGCGGGCAAGTTACTGACAGGTGCGGTTGCCATGGCGTCGCGGTGGACACCTTCGGATGTGACCTCAATGCCGGCCGAGGCGATCACCGTCGGGCGATGGGCAAAAACTAGCACCCCCGAGGTAGCTGCGAGCTGTTCGTCGCCGGCGAACGGGGCTGTCAGCTCTGCTAGGGCGTCGGGCGCGGCGACGGTATCGTTGTTGAGCAGGACGATCAAGTCACCGGTAGCGGCCCGGATACCGGTATTATAGCCACCGGCAAAGCCACGATTGGTGGGCAGCACGATACGCTGGGCGGTGGGCACAGCCTGCTTGAGCCAAGCGACTGTGCCATCGTGCGAACCATTATCAACAATGACAAGCTCGTGCTCGACGGTTTGTTGGCGGAGCGCGGCGATGCATGGTTGGAGAAGCGGTAGCCCGTTCCAGGAGGCGACGACGACCGAGATTTTCAAGGACGCAGGAAGAACATGCCCGTAACCGGTGCTGAAAGGAAGGTCACGGCTGAGCGTCGGCCGGCGGGAAGAGGGCATGCCACCATTGGAGCGCGTTGGCGGCGGTCGCGCTCCGCGGCTGCGAGGAGGCGACTTGCGGGATGGGCGGTGTGTCGACGGTATGCGTTAGCGGGGGTTGAGGGGTTGGAGCGACTGCGGTTGAGGGTGCGACCAAATTTGGGCGCAACACGGTCTCACCGTCTTTAGCCATGCCCAGCCTGTCGCGCGCCGCCTGCTCAATGGCACCATCCGACTCGGCATAATCGGCCTGTCCTTTAAGCTGTTGATTAAGCGCGCTCTGGGCAGCGTTGGCGGACTCCTGGCGCGCGATGGCCTGGTTGATCTGATGCTCGGTCCAGGCCAGCCGGACAAAGCCAACCAGCAATGCTCCTGCGAGCAACACGAGGACCAGTAATGCCGTTCCTACGCCTAACTTGGTAAAGAAGCGCGGTAAGCGCTCAATGATGCGTACACGCTTTGGTCGCTGCATAGCCGTTACCGGAGCACCGGGGGCGCGTCAAGCAAGAGTGGTTCCTCGTCGCTTTGCATCGCACTCTGTCCCTGGAATAGACCACCCGGCTCAATATGCAAGGCCAAGGCAGTAACAGTGCCCCAAACTTTGCCGGTTTCTGATATTTCAAGTTGCTGAGTGGCAACTATGTCGCCTTTGACCGCACCGGCGACATGAATATTAGTGGCCTGAATGGTTGCAATCACACGTCCGGTTGCCCCAATGATTAACTTGCCAACGACTTCGATATCACCCTCGAAGGTGCCATCAATGCGTATGTCGCCATCAACACGCAAGGAGCCATTGACGCTGGAATTGGCACCAATACTGGTCTCCAGGTATGCATTACGGGGGGTGGAGCGAGCGCCGTGCTTAGACGCGTCCTTACTAAATAAACCCATGCCTTATGGTGCTCCTGTAACCCAGCGGCAACGCGGGCCTCGCACGACAATTATACGGGATTGGCGAGGCCGAGGCAAATAGGATTGGGCAGGTGCCGCCTTCGTGAGTTGGCGCGCACTCAGGAAGAACATTCCCAGCGCAACTGCCTGAATCAGGTGGTAAAGCGCGTTGTGGTTAAAGTACTGTGGATTGAGCCCAATCTTCGCCTGCTGTACGTAGGCCGCGACGAACGTCAGTAGGAGCCCCATCATACCGAACCGACCAGCAGGTGAGAACGCTTGAATGTTGTCAACCTCGTATGGCTGACGATCTCAATTGGTCAGATGTACGTGGTAGCTCGTCGTTATTGGGAGCTTCGGGGGGATGCAGCCAGGAATGGCGCACCATCCATGGATTCGACTGCGGCGGTCATCATCGTGGCCAGGGCGTGGCGTCGCTCGATGAGGTGCTGGGTCAGCGAACGGTGGTGCTGGCGGAGCCAGCCATACCTCACTGCTTCGCGGAATTGGTGCCATGCTTCACCCCACCGGAGTGCGGCATAGCCCAGGAACGGCTGCGCCACAAATAGCAGCAGTGCCCGCCGAATGCCACCTTGCTTCGCTACAACCAGTGAGGTGAGCAGCCAGCCGCAGAAGACCAGGACCGCGCCGGAGATCAGTTTAAAATGACCTACTTGTGTGTCGTCTCCAGCCGCAAGGCGTTGGGCGATCGGTCGCGCCGCCCGGTAGGGTGCATAGCTGAAGATGAAGCCGAGCAACGCCAGGGGAGACCCCAACAAGAGGAGGGTCGCACGGCGCACGAGAGCGTAACGTCCGACGGGCGGCACTTCTAGCACCCACGGCTCCGTGATACCTAGCACCCGTAACGTCCGGGCATAGCGCCGCGCCTGTCTCGCCAGCCCTTCGAGTCGGGCAGGGTCGACCGTTGACAGGTGCATATACGCGTTTAGTAGGGCGCGGGCATGTGCATTGCGCTCGGCAAGCGTCGCCGGGGGATGATCGGCATATGTCCAGGCGGCGATCACCGGCATCGCAGTCAGCAGTTCATGGTTTTCGGCCTGGAGAACTACGGCACTGAGTCGCTGCGCGATATCGCCGGTCACCGTCCGCACCGTGTTGATCGGCTGCTCCCTGTACGCCGCAGTGTAGTCAGACAACAGCAGTGGTTCGCCAACCACCACAAGCACTGCTGAGCGAAACAAGGTTTTGTCTTGATACCACAGGCCAATGGGGACAACCTGTACGCCCAGCTGCCAATCGTTTTCCGCCTCTGCGCCAAGGCCGATGCGAGCCGCGCCACTCCGTAAGCGCAGCAGTTTGGATCCACTATGCGTGGTCCCTTCCGGAAACAGAGCGAGCGCTCCTTGCTGCTGTAAGATGCTGCGGCAGCGCGCAAAGACCGGTTCGTTTTGCTCCACCAGGCTCTTCATGCTATTCCCAACGGGGTTGCGGTCGCTCCGGCGGTGCACTGTCAATGCGCCAAATGCATCCAGGCACTGTTTGATACCCGGATAGTGGGCAAGGTGGGCTCCTGCCAAAAACCGGACAGGTCGTCCTGCACACACCGTGACCAGCAGTGGGTCGAGTAAACCGTTGGCATGATTGGCGACAAAGATGACCGGTCCGCTTACCGGCAGATGCTCGCGTCCCTGTACTTCGATATGGGGGTAAAACAACCGTACGAGGGAGAGGACGATCCAGCGAATGGCACGGTAGAGCATGGCTGTTCCTTCCTACGCAGAGCGTAGATGCACGGAGACTGGTGAATATGGTCTGGTACGTGCTTAGAGCATACGCCTCGCCCACATGCTGTACAACGCATCTCGGTACGTTGGATCCAGCCGCAAGTCTGTGGCCCATTCTGTTCGCTTGGCGGGAGCCAACGGCATGGGCCACAATGTGCCAGGGTGATGATCCGCTACTGAATGGAAGTGGATGAGATACCGCGCGTGCCGGCCCATATACGCTTGACATGGGTCATGACGCGCTGGATCCAGTTTGCGGTGCTGCCGGTAGTGGCTTCCGCCCGCGCCTGCTGGTGTTGGGCTGCGTAGGCCAGCCGGACCAACTGTTTGTGCTGTGCTTTGTTGAGTTCGGCGACGTACTGGGCTTTGGCGTTCCGCTCGGACGTGTAAACATTCCTAGCAAGAACCGCCAAAGTCTACCCCGCACTCATTGCGACGTGTTTCCAGTCGGAGAGAAAATCCGCTGCGCCGATTCTCTTCGATTGCCTGCTAGGATATACCCGAGTTGACCACCACCTCA
>JBBRHB010000395.1:0-5207 GCA_038223355.1 Chloroflexales bacterium | reverse complement strand
CTTAAAGGAGGCCAAAAAGGACCAGATGAAAGGTGCGATAGCGATGACACACCAGACGATCAGGAAGATATGCATCAGCAGTTGGCCCAAGGAGATGGTTCGTCGCTGCGGTGGAAGTGCGGTCGGATACGTGGTTGCCATTGAGTTTAACCTTCCCCTAATACGACCACTTGGGTCGAATCAACTTTAACTGAAGCATGCTGATGACGAGGATGAAAGCGAATTGGAGTAATGCGGCGGCGGTCGCGGTGCCGAAGCGCAGGTCTTGAAACGCCTCGTTGTAAATCAGGATATTCAGCACGTATAGGGAGTGGCCTGCACCGCTGGTGTTCAGCAACTGGGGCAGAGTAAACTCTTGTAGACTGCCGATTGCCAGCAGTACCATTACCAGCACCAGTGTATGCGAGAGTAACGGCAGGGTGATCTTCCAGAAGCGCTGCCATTCGTTCGCGCCGTCGACCAATGCGGCATCCTGCAGTTCGGTCGGAATGTTCAACATTCCTGCTGTCAGGAGGACAACCGTGCCACCGATACCTTTCCAAACGCCGATACCAACGGCGGTCGGCAACGCCGACGATGAGTCGGAGAGCCAGGTCCAACTAGGTAGGCCTACAGCATTCAAGATCGTGTTGAACTGGCCGATATCAGGATCCATCAGCATCCGGAAGAGTAACGTGATCGCGACCAGCGATACGACAACCGGTAGGAAGATAAAAAACTGATACAGGTTGCGACCGCGAGCTACATTCGCCAGACAAACCGAGAGCAGTAAGGCTAGAGGTAAGGTCAAGGCGAAAGCCAGCACGCCCCATAACAGGGTGTTGCGGACGGCCACGAGAAAGAGGGGGTTAGCCCATAAATAGCGAAAGTTATCGAAGCCAATGAAAGGGCTCGACGCCGGACTGAGCACTTGATATTTATGTACGGCGATCCAGAAGGCACTAAAAATCGGCTGGAACGAAAACATCCAATACCAGATCAAGGTGGGAATCAGGACGGTAAGGCCGAACCAGAACTGCGGGCGGCGCAGTGTGCGGGCTACGGCGGCCCGGCGGTTGGGTCTAGGAATAGACTGGCCTGCGTTCACTTGCTCGCCGAGTCGCAGCGATTGTAGACGCGGATCATCGGTGCGCACTTTTGCCATAATCTCGTTCTCCTTCGTTCACCGCACAAACGTGCGGGGAACTTCAGTCATCCGTCTTCACGATTAAAAGTTCTGACGTCAAGGCACTTTCAAGACGGATCGTTAATCCTATATTACATAACGTAAAGCCATCTAGCACAACACAGTCGCCACTATTATCGAAGGTGACACGATAGTGCCGTCCAAGCTCTAAGCCGCGCAGTCGGATGACGGATTCTGAGGCGGCGGGATCGCTCAAACGGAAAAGCCCCACAATTGCCCGCGTTCGATCCTGCGCTGCCAGTTCAAGCACACCCCAGCCGTGATGGTCGTAGCCCGTGATGACCGGCGTATGGTGATAGATGCGGCTCGTTGCTTGGATGGGCCGCACGAAGTCCTTGTAGAGGTTGACCATGTGCTGCACCCGCGCCAACTGCAGAGGATTGGGTTGTACCCCACTGAGATGAAACCAGCCTAGTGTGGGATGGACGAACAGTAGCAGGCGTGCCTGAAAATCTAGCGTGGCAGCACGCTGACCGGATTGTCCCATTCCCAGTAAGCGATCAACACGCTCGGGTGGCAGCGCGAGAGTCATACCGTTGGTGATCGAGAAGGAGCGGGGCGCGATTTGCCAGTCGGTGATCCAGGTATGGTTGAAATAACGAAGCATCCCGGCATCGGCTCGGGCACCGCCGCTTGCACAGTTTTCGAAGATAACTGCAGGATGTCGAGCACGTAAGCGCGCGTAAATGGCGTAGAGTGCTTCGTAGTACCGCCAGTAGATGTTCTCCGCGAAGCCGGCGTGGAGATGGTAGCCAGCGGGACCGACGTTGCCAATGTTATAGTCCAGCCGGAAGAAGTCCAACTGGTGTTCGGTGATCAGATGGTCGATCGTGTGCTCCATCCATGCGGCGGCGTCCGGTTGTGTGAGGTCGAGCATGCCGCCGGGCTCTCGTTGATCGTCATAACGGTGGACAAACCAGCCCGGATGGAGCTCGGACAGTTTGCTTTCTGAGCCGATGCGCTCCGCGTCCATCCATAGGCCCCAGAGCATGCCTTTGGCATGTACGGCTTCACGGATCGGCGCGAGACCGGCCGGGAAGCGGCTGCCGACCTCCCAGTCGCCAACTGTATTCCACCAAGGTGCACCCGATGCGCTATACCAACTCGCATCGACAAAGAACAATTCGGCGCCGACCGAGGCTGCAACATCAAGCTCTTGGTAGATCAGTTCGTAGGTGATCTCTTGCTCGGGGCCAATGCCACTTTCGACACGACCGGCGAGCTGCGGCTTCTGGGGTGGCAACACGCTTGCGCGCAGGTGGTCATGCAAGGCATGCACAGCGTCATCGAGATCACCGATGACCATCCCCAAATGCATTTCGGGGGTTGTTACCGTTTCACCAGGATCGAGCACCCGGAGGGGAGGTGGAGCATCTGGTCCAGCACGAAAACTCAGGCGGGCACTACCACGGGTGTGGCCGTCGTCAAGGTCGAAGTCGAAGAGATAGCCGCCGGACCAAGCGAGCGTGCCCACCCAATGTTCGCCAGTTTGATGATTGCGTAATACGAAGAAGGGTTGACGATGGCGATCGCGCCGGTAGCGACCATCGATCCGGTACCCAGTATAGGGTAACTCACGCCAGGCGAAGTCACCCTCATTCCCCCAGTGCGTATCGATCATGTAGCCGACAGAATAGGGTGACGTGGTAGTATCAACCGTGTGAGACGTGGTCTGTAGAACACCGCTCCAGGAAAAAGCCGAGTTGATAGGTGCTGCGTGGTCCCCGGTATTCGTGATCTCGAGCCAGCGGGTTAGTACCGGACTCCCATCAAGACGGGTATGGACGCGGACAGTAATCGGTCGCAGAGTATGACGCAGTTCGATGACGATGTGTAGAATATCACCGTTGGCTGTTGGTTCGCCGCTTTGCTGTGAACCATGATAGTCCCAGAATGAATGGAGTAATTGGCCTTCGACCTCAAGCCAAAAGGCTTGTGGCGCTGGGTGCTTGGAGGGGTCAAAGCGCTCACTTGGAGGATTGGTGTAGCCGGAGCCATTCCAGCCACAGCCAACCCATTGTCCACGCACAAGCGCCTCTTGATACGCAAGTAAGCCCGAGCGGTACGTGATTGCCACCTCCGGCGTCTCGACCAGATGGATGTCGGTGAAGACCGTGGGTGTGACCTGCGCATCTGGCATCAGTTCCTTAGCTCCCCCCTGTAGCCTACCTAGTGATTGTGGTAGCGGCCACAGCTTCCACACGGCGTGGGGCGAAAGCTGTGGCGCGTGGCTCAAGCCCGTGCTAGACCTTCTTGCTGTCTTCCAGGAATTGCTTGTACTGGGCTTCACAGAGATCCTGGAACTGCTTTACAGCCGCCGCCGAGTCGATCTTGCCCTGACGAACCAGGGAGCAGGTATCCGCGCCCGCTTTCTCGATCTGCGAGATGTAGCCGAAACCCTCGCCATAATACTGAGTCTGCGCGAGCAGGCCGGTGTAGAACTTTGAGGCTTTGACGTTGGGGTTATTGGGATTGTCATTGGCGAAGCGGGTCGTATCGGTTTTGAAGGCGGCCCAGGCATAGCCCAGAAGTCCACTATAAATCTTGGCATACGCCATTTGGCCTTCGGTCGTACACATCATCTGGAGGAATTTCAGCGAGATGTCCGGATGTTTCGATTTAGCCGGTGCAGCAAAGCCCCAACCACCTTCACCGACAAACAGTGGATCTACGCCGGCCTTGACGCGTGGTGCTCCGGCGAGTTCGAAGTGATAACCGAGATCGAGGCCTTGGACGGCCGGCGTGCCATTGCCGCGTGCGATCGCGACCTTGCCGGCAAGTGCTGCATCCACATGGGACTGATCGAGTTCGGTCTCGATCCCCATCTTAACTGGTGTTTCAGCAAAGAGCTTCATGGCCTGGATGCCAGCATCTGAGTTGATACCAAACTTCTTGGTGTTGTTATCCCACCACGTGCCGCCAAGGCTGCGCAAAATGCCGAGGTAGCTCTGCGTGTCCCAGCCCTTGCTACTTAAGCCCCAGCGCGTTACCTTGCCGGCTTTGGTGATCTGGAGCGCTTTGGCCAGCGCCCACATGTCGTCGTAGCTTTCGAAATAGAGTTTGCCGTTGGTCGGTGGGTATTTGTCGGCCAGCCCGGCCGCTTTGACGTCGTCGACCGGGACGTTCACGACGTGGCCGACCTGGTTGCTTTCGACTGGTACACCCCAAATCTCGTTCTGGTAGGTGTAGGCACCGATTGAATCACCAACGAAGTCCTTCGCAGGATCAACGCCTTTCGCTTTGAAGACTGCCTCGGTCAACGGTAGCAGTGCCTTTTGCAGATGGAGCGGCAGTAGCACTTTGCCCATGATGCACACCACGTCGGGTTGTGCACCTGCTGCCAGGGCGGCAATCAGCTTGGTCTCGAGGGGCCAATCTTGCGGCTCGACCTTCATGTCTATCCCCGTGTTCTTCTTGAACAGGTCGACCAGCCGCCCATAGGCGGCAACATGTGGGTCATACTTCAGACCCCACAGTACTGCGCCGGCCCCACTATCGGCAGCAGGTGCGGAGGCTGCCGCAGCCGGTGCTGCTGTCGCCGCCGCCGCCACTGCTGTCGCCGCAGGCGCAGTAGTTCCCGCGCTGCTGGCCGACCCGGGAACTCCGCCATTGCCGGATGCGGCGGGTGTTGCCGGAACGCCCGACCCGCAGGCTGCGAGGAAGGCTGCTCCTGCCGCGCCCGCGCCAAATTTGAGGAAGTCCCGCCTACTTGGTTTCTTCTCGCCCATTTCTGCCACTCCTTTCGAGAGGAACTATTGAGCTGACACTAGACCGGAATGTTGGCGAAGGTTAGGGTGACGTTAAGGTATGCCGTTGCCTTTGTCACCAGGTATGGCTGCCACCGGCGTTCAACGCAAGGTTGCCACCGTCTACGGGTAAGGCAACGCCGGTCACGAGGGCTGCAGCGTCGGATGCCAGGAAGACGACCGGTCCGACCAAATCCTCGGGTACACCGAGGCGATTCATCGGAATCCCGGTGAGAAACCGGGCAATTAAAGGCTCAGAATCGAATTGCGGGTTA
>JBBRHB010000394.1:0-5221 GCA_038223355.1 Chloroflexales bacterium | reverse complement strand
CGAAATTGGCCTGGGCTGCGCTCGCGACGATGCGGGGAGCGCCACCCAGGCCAAAAGAAACGGTTCGGCAGGCTAGTTAGGCCGCGTGATCGCCACTGCCGTCACCTGCCGGCGGCTCGTCTGGCGTTGCATCCTGCGGTGCGGGAGGATCGGGTTGGGCCATCATGCCGACTACCACGCCAGCGGCCATGCCGACGGCCGTCGCCACAACCAATGGCATGGGGACCTCAATATCGAAAAGCTCGTCCAAAGAATAACTGCCGGGACCGGTGAAGGCCAGCGCAGTAGCCGCCGCAAGATAGATTAACACGGGCTCCGGGCCGCCCGCCTGGCCCCACACAGGTTTGCCACGATGGGCCTTGTCCCAAGCCATTAACATTGGTCCGAAGAGTGAAATGGGGCCAATAGGATTGAGGAAGCCGGTTGCCATTAGGAGGCCACTACCGAATTCACTGCCCCCCGCCATGAGAGCCCAGCGATCACCAGGTTTCATGCCCATCGATTCGAGCCAGCCGGCCGTGCCTTTAAGCCCAGGACCACCAAAGCTCCCAAAGAGCTTCTGCGCACCATGGCCAGCCATTAAGCCACCAACAGTCAGTCGTAGGGCCAGAAGTCCAACATCCGCAGCTGTATCAGTTCGTCGTCCCATGTTCTTCTCCCGCTGTGTGAGCTTCCAAATGTATAGTATATTCTATTTTAGCACGTGACGTACCAGCGATGAGGTGTATTACATCGGGTATACTATGGATAGTGGTCCGTTGCCGTGCCGTGCGCGGAAACGGGCTTTACTATTGATACATTAGGATCAGGAGGATATGTGAATATTCTGGGACGGGTAGCCGTATTTCCTACGATGCCAGGGCGGATCAGCCGTCTGTATGAGCTGGCCTATAATCTGTGGTGGAGCTGGCATAGTGAAGCACAGCAACTGTATGCCGATCTCGATCCGGCGTTGTGGAATCGAGTGAATCATAATCCCGTGCGCCAGCTGGCCGAGGTAGCCCCCGAGCAACTACGTGCGGCGGCTGAAGATGCTGGCTACACGGCCCGCTATGATACGATCCTGGCTGATTTTGATCGGTATATGGCACCAGACTGCCCGGCCTGGTTCCGAACAACCTATGGTGCGCTGGCAAGTGAAAACATTGCCTACTTTTCGGCAGAGTTCGGTTTGCATGAATCGCTGCCGATTTATTCGGGCGGTTTGGGCGTACTGGCGGGCGACCATATCAAAGAGGCAAGCGATCTGGGCCTACCTTTTATTGGCATCGGCTTTTTGTATCCACAAGGCTACTTTACCCAGCGGATTACACGTGATGGTAGTCAAGAAGCCTTTTACGAAAAAGTCGAGTTCTCGAATGTTCCGGCCATGGCTGCGACGAGTCCCGATGGCAAGGAAGTACTGATTGGCGTCGAGCTACCGGGTCGCCAGGTATACGCCAAGGTTTGGAAGATTCAAATCGGTCGTAATCCGCTGTATTTGCTGGATACCGACGTGCCCGGCAATGCGCCCGCCGACCGCGAGCTTTCAGCACGACTGTATGGTGGCGACCACAACCTGCGTATTTCGCAAGAGATCATTCTGGGAATCGGTGGCTTACGCGCCTTACGAGCGCTCGGGATCGACTTCTCTATCATCCATTTGAATGATTCGCATCCGGTCTTCGCCGTACTCGAACGCACGCGCGAGTTGGTTGCGACGGGACTACCATGGGCGACAGCTAATGAAGTGGTACGAGCCAGCACAATCTTTACCACGCATACACCCGTCCCGGCAGGCAACGAAATCTTTAACTATGATCTGATCGACACCTACTTCGGGAATTACTGGGGCCAGCTCGGGCTCAATCGCGAGGAGTTCCATAGTTTGGCGGCTCAAGAACAACCGTGGGGGAGTGCTTTCTCGATGACGGTGCTGGCCTTGCGCTTCTCGTCAATGCACAATGGCGTGTCGCGGCTGCATGGTGTTGTCGCGCGCAAGATGTGGCAGTTCTTGTGGCCCGGCGTGGATGCCGAGGATGTGCCGATTACGCATGTCACGAATGGCGTACATACCGGCACCTGGTTATCACATGAACTGCGCGAGTTGTACAATCGCTACTTGCCTAATGACTGGGAAGAAACCATGGACGATGGCTCCCAGTGGCAGGCGGTTGAGCAGATACCGGACGCCGAGCTGTGGAGCGCCCATACGGCGCGCAAAGCAAAAATGATTACGTATGCCCAAAAGGTTGTCCGAGCACAACGTTTGCGGCTGGGCGAAGGTCCGGCGGCAATTCGCGCAGTAGATACGCTGCTTGACCCCAACGCCTTTACGATTGGCTTCGCCCGCCGCTTTGCGACCTATAAGCGGGCGACCTTGCTGTTACGTGATGTCGAACGCGTCGTTAGGCTGTTTGGGTCGCCGGATCGACCGGTGCAAATTATTTATGCCGGGAAGGCGCATCCGGCCGACGACCCCGGCAAAAGCTTGATCCAGGCAGTCTATACGGCCTCGCGCTCACCGCAGTTTCTGGGGCGGATCGTCTTCCTGGAAAACTATGACATGAGCATGGCGCGCCATCTGGTTTCGGGCTGTGATCTGTGGCTGAACAATCCGATTCGCCCGTATGAGGCCAGCGGGACCAGCGGTGAGAAAGCCTCGCTCAATGGTCTGCCGAACTGTTCGATCCTTGACGGCTGGTGGGCTGAGGGGTATCAGCCGGGGAATGGCTGGGCGATTGGCGAAGAGCGTGAGTATCAGGACGTGGAGACACAGAATGCCGCCGATGCGGACGCACTCTATACGGTACTCGAGCAAGACATTCTGCCGACGTTTTTTGATCGTGGTGCCGACGGCCTGCCACATCGCTGGATTGCGATCATGAAAGAAGCAATTCGTACCTGCGCGCCACGCTTTTCGATGCGGCGGCAGGTTAAGGATTACACGAATTTGCTGTATGTACCGACCATCCAGCGGAGCAGCGGGTTTGCGGGCCACGACCACCAAGCAGCGAGCGCGTTGTCGGCCTGGAAAGCGCGCGTTTATCGTGCGTGGCCGAGCGTGCAGCTGACGGTGCAAGGGCCACAAGGCAAACAGTACGCGATCGGGGATGCGCTGGAAGTAAGCGCACGGGTCGAACTGGGCGAGCTGCAACCGGACGATGTTTTAATCGAACTGGTTGACGGCGATGACCAGAACGGCGAGGTTAAGGAGCTAGGGTCGGTCCCACTTACCGTCCAGGCACACCGAGATGGCTACTACGACTATCGAGGCACGCTGAAGATTGCGCAGGGCGGCTCGTTGGTATATGGGGTGCGGGTCGTCCCGGCGCATCCCGATCTGGCCAACAAGTATGAGTTGGGGCTCGTGCGCTGGGCTTAGGCCATAGCATGAGAGCTGGAAAATGAAGGACCACCTGCCTGCGCAGGTGGTCCTTTAGTCGGCGGCTGCCCTTGCCACAGCATGCCCCGTTACGAGCTCTGTGCCTGGAACTGGCGATACAGCAGGTTAAAGCCTTCCTCTTCGGCTTCAGCACGCGTCATGAATGCGAACTTGCTGAACACGCCGTCAGACTGAACCGCCCACATCGTCTCATGGTTAGCCGTCCATTGTACGATGGTCACTACATGACTACCGATGGCCCGCTGAAACTGGTTACCCGCCACCTGCTGCCAGGGGCTAGCGTTCCATTGCTGGCGTAGAGCATCACGACTCCACGCGACCTGGAGCGTGCTAGCCTGTGTAGGTGGAGGCGACCAACGGCGGGGCGACTGAACACTTGGGTGAGGGGCCTCAGGCAGAAGCCCACTGCGCAGCGCGAGACGGTAGGCCTGATTAATGCGCTGCATAAGCGTGCCGTCGCCGCCGTGGTCAGGGTGATACATGAAGCATAAGCGCCGGTACTCGGCCTTGACCTCGGCGACCGTGCGACAGTGGCCGAACCAGTTCGTGTGGCCGGCCGCTTTAGCCATGGACGAGCTGCTCAAAACGGTCGACATCGCCACGAATGATGTCAAAGCTGGAGCGCCAGAAGGCCGGGGTGCGAATATCGATACCGAAGCCCGCAGCTAGGGTCGCCGCATCCCCGAGACCGGTTGAAGACAGCAGCTCATCATAGCGCGCTCGAAAACTATCCGGGTTGAGGCGGTACTGCGCATATAAGCCTAGCCCGAACAAGAGTCCGAACATATACGGAAAGTTATAGAAGGAGCTACCGGACGAATAATAATGGCCCTTGACCGCCCACATATACGGGTGTAAGTAGTGCTCATCCAGGCCATCACCATAGGTTTCGCGCTGGGCATCTAGCATCAAGCGATTAAGTTCGTCAACGGCCAACTCCCGGCCTTGCCGACCTTCAAAGACACGCTGTTCAAATAAGAAGCGACTTGTTATGTCGACTACAACCTGGCAGGCATCCTGTAATGATTCATCCAGGATCGCGATCTGCTCGTCGCGATCACTCTGGGCTAGCGCCGCCTGATTAATAATTGTTTGACAAAAGATACTGGCTGTCTCGGCTAACGTCATCGGGGTGTTGTGCTGGAGCATGGTGCGGCCTGCCAAATTGAGGTTATGGTAGCCATGGCCAAGCTCGTGGGCAAGGGTACTCATGCCACTAAAAGCCGGCTTGAAATTGGCGAAGATGCGTGACTCGTCCCGGCGAAGGCGCATGCAAAAAGCACCATCACGCTTGCCCGGACGTGGCTCAGCATCGATCCACTGCTCGCGAAAGGCACGTTCAGCGTAATCGCTCAACTTGCTTGAATAGCTACCAAACTGCTCAATAATAAAGCTGCGCGCGTCGTCATAGGCCCATACTTTGCTCGTGCGGCCCACCGGGGCGAACATGTCGAACCAGGCCAGTGCGGGTAGGCCGAGGGCCTGCGCTTTGGTTTTGAGGTAGCGCCGAAAGGTCGGGAAGGACTCGTGCGCGGCCTGCATCATCGCATCTAGTGTCGCCCGGTCAATGTTATTATCGAAGAGGGCAGCTTCGAGCGGTGATGACCATGCGCGCCGTGCCGCGAGCGTATTCACCTCGCCTTTAATGCCATTCAACGCCGCCGCAAGTGGCAAGGCAACGGTTGCCCAGCCGGCTAGCTCAGCCTCATAGCCGCGTCGACGCAATTCGCGGTCGGCCTCAAAGGCGAGATTGCGAATCATGCTCATCGGTAGCTGGGTGGGCACACCGGCTTCCTCAAGCGGCACCAGCAACTGCGACGTTAAATTGCTATGCAG
>JBBRHB010000393.1:0-5224 GCA_038223355.1 Chloroflexales bacterium | reverse complement strand
GTGCGGGTCGTTTTGCACTTCAAGCAGTAGGCCTCGCTCGTCATGGGTACTCCTTCGTGAGAATGACGCCGACCAGGGTAGCAAACGAGGACCGTGCGTGCAAGCGGCGCAGCTCATTCCGTCGGCTGCTCGTCGTTTAGGCCGATGAAGCAGCGGCGTACTCCCTGCGCGCAGTTGCATTGCTTTGCGTTGGAATCGCGATGCAGCTGCGGGAATGACGAAGACGAGACGGGGCCAGGGCAGGGCAGGGCAGGAAGCCAGGGACAGGATGGCGGGCAGACTGCCAGGATGTACAAAACCAGACTGGATGAGGCAGATCGCCAGAACAGGTGAGCATACGAGTTTGCCTTATAAGGTATGTGGTATTGGTCTGTGACCGTCGCCAGCGCCGTCCGTTTAACTGCCGCTGTGAATAGGCCTCGTCGACCTGCGGCTGCTCGAGCGAGCGCTGCCCTATCAAACCGGAGTTGCTCCCTGCAGGTAGCGTTGTAGACAGCTGACAGCACGAGCAACCCCATCTTCCTGCCGGATGCGTGTCCCAAGGTCCGCCGCCTGTGCCTGCATCTGGGGCTTCCGGGCCTGGTCGAGCGACGTGATCAGTCGCTGTGTTGTTAGCTCCTTGTGAGGAATAGGCGTTGGCCCAACTCCGAGGGTCGCCACCCGATGTCCCCAGAAAGGCTGGTCGACGAAGAAAGGGGCGATGATCGTGGGCACGCCCGCTCGCAGCCCGGCAGCCGTTGTCCCAGCTCCCCCGTGGTGAACGACCGCTGACACCTGCGGAAAGAGCCAATCGTGTGGGATGTCCTCCACGATGAGGATACGGTCAGACGAGAGGGTCGTGGTCAGGTCACTCCAGCCCGTCGCCAGAATGCCGCGCTCCCCGGTGGCCTGTAACGCCTCAAGCACGGTGCGGGCGAGGCGTTCGGGATTGGACGGCATCATACTGCCAAAACCGACATACACGGGCGGTGGGCCAGCAGCGAGAAACTGCACGAGAGCGGGCGGAGGCTCCCATTGTGGTCGCCGGTCGAGAAACCAGTACCCGGTCACCTCGATCCAAGCACCCCAGTCGTGCGGTTTGGGGAGCACCTGTGGGCTATAGCCATAGAGCATGAGATTCTGTTGTTTCGCCAGCCGAAACAATGGGCTGCTGAGCGATGCTGGCGGGAGACGCAGGTGGAGCTGGCGCCACCGGTTAATATCTGCCCGGATGGCCTGCCAGCTCACTTGCTCGGCAAGCAGGGCCGCTGCCACGTTATAGAGCGGGCCCAGGTGCAGGCTTGGAGGTGCCATAATAAACGGAAATGCACGTGAGGGCGACAGCGGCAGGTAGAACGCGGGGATGGACGGCACATGGAGTTTCTCAGGAAGATGTGGACCGGCAAAGGCGAGCGGCGAGTAGAGAATGACATCCGTATTCGTGCAGGCTGCGAATGAATCGGCTAAAACGAGTTCCATGGTGCGGCCTAAGGCCCGCTTGAGGTCGCGCAGGAAGTGTGTGAAGCTGGTCCTACGGTCGATCAGGGCCTGCCCGGCATGGCTTCCGAGGATTTCACGAATATTCCCACGGAGGAGGAAAAACTCGAGTCCCCGCTCGCGCACCAACGCCTCGAAGTGGCTATGGGTGGCAATGCGGACCTGGTAGCCGGCCGATTGCAGGCCAACGCCCAAGGCAATGTAGGGCTGGACATCGCCCCGTGAGCCGACGGCTAACAGTGTCATCCGCATTCAGTCACTTCCTGGCGGAACGCATGATGGATCGCCAGCAGACGAAACTGACTGGTGGTGATGACACGCTGTTCACCGGGACGGGTCGTCCCAACGATATACCGCCCATTGGAACACGATGCCACGACAACTACGCCTGCGTTCACCCTATCTCCCTGATTGGACGGTAACCCACTTGCCTCCTACGGCAGGACAAGATTGATCCGCAGCCCCAATTAACCGAGGTCACTGGCGTTAAATGTACCGATGTTCGCGGGCGATGTTGACTGCTTCGGTGCGATTGGCTGCTCCCAGTTTACTCATGATGGTGCTCATGTAGGTCTTGACTGTTGTCTCAGCTAAAGCGAGTTCATCCCCAATCTGCCTATTGCTCCGTCCGCGAGCAGCGAGGCGGATGAGATCGGTTTCACGGGATGTGAGTGGGCTCTCGATGATTGCGTTCGGCGGTTCAACATTATCTTGCGCCTGGACCCGGCCGATAACTCGCGTGTGGACCCCCGGATCAAGGACCCCGATGCCTTCAGCACTCCGGCGAACCGCAGCAATTAAGTCATCCGATGACGCCTCTTTCAAGAGATAGCCCGTCGCACCTGCCTGAAGTGCATGAACAACATACTCAGGGTAGCCGGTCAGCATCAGCACGCGTACATGGTGGGAGGCCGTCGTGATCGCTTTGGCGGCTGCTACCCCACCCTGTCCGGGCATGTCCACATCCATCAGCACGAGATCCGGCTTGTATTCGGCTGCCAGCTTGACGGCGATCTCGCCGTTGTCGGCTTCACCGACGACCTCGATATCTCGGTAGGCGCTGAGAATGCGCAGAATACCGCTCCGTACGAGCACGTGATCATCAACAACGAGAACGCGAATCCTCTTCATGCGGTTACCACCACCTCGATCCGGTACCCCTGACCGATCTCAGACTCAATCTTGATCAGGCCATTCACTGCTGCGACGCGCTCACGCAGGCCGACAAGCCCGCGCCCGCCCGTACTCCTGTCCGGGGGAAATCCGAGACCATCATCCTCTACCACCAACCGCATGCGGTTTGTTTCGCCGTAGTCTAAATACACGGTAGCATGGCGGGCCTGAGCATGTTTACGCACATTATTGAGCGCTTCCTGAGTCGTGCGGTATAGCACCTGCTTGATGACTTCGGGCAGCGGACGTTTGCTTCCTGCAACGTGAAGGTGCGTCTCGATACCCGCAAGTTGACAGACGCGGATGGGATTGACGAGCAAGTCTTCAATTGGCGAGGCTAAATAATCTGCGCGGAGCGCACTAATTGCGCGCCGGAGTTCCTGGCGGGCTTCTCGCACCTGATGCTGTGCAACGATCAAGGAGTCATGGGCTGTTTCGCGATCCGCGTCCCAGAGGGTTCCCGCTGCTCCGAGATGCAAATTGACTTCATCCAAGAAATGGCCTAAGCCATCGTGGATATCCCGCGCGACGCGGTTCCGCTCCTGCTCAATCGCGAGGTCTTCAGCCTGTTGCCGGGATCGGTGCAAATCATGATTGGCTTGGTGTAAAGCATGATTTGCCGTTTCCAATTCGACGGCATGGTCGGCGATGATTTGAAGGACGCTGTTATGTTCCTCAAGCCGTGCCCGTTCCACGGCTTCAAGCCCTCGAGCATAGAGGATAGCAGCTGTATCATCTATGCGTCTGTTTATACTTAGGCCCAAGGCCACAAAGACACCATCGATGGTGAGAAAGACTGGTGATTGCAGGACCGTAAGCCGTGGATCGATACCGACATATGCCATCACGAAGATATATATGCACTCCAGTATAAAGACGAGGCTCACGACCTCAGAAGCGAGCACGATGGACTCCAGCGCAACAATCGGGAGGATCAAGAGGAAATGGGTGACATCTTGCAGGATAATCACCTGGAACATGCCTTCAATGTTGATTGCGATTACGATGAGCAGAGCCGCTGCACCAAGGTGTTTGCGGTGGATAAGAAGCCCACCGATCCCGTAGATCGCGATCAGCGTGACCAGGTAGTTAAAGAACGACAGCGGCGGGAAATGATGACGGACCCAGACTTCGTACCACATGTTCAGAGCGATTGCGGCTTGAAGGGGGATTCCACCGATTAAGATGATGCGAAGGATGCTGCGGACAAGTTGATGACGCTGCACGAGCGCTTCGTCGTAGGCGGGCTTTGGGAGAGCAGCATTGGGCAATGCAACGACTGACCACGGTCTTCCTCTTCCCCATTGCCGTGCGTATTGACTAACGCTCATGACCGTTATCCATCATGTCTGTTAACAGCCAGGAGCCTATCATTGAGAAAGGCCGTATATCTCGAAGGCACACCCCGCCGTCTTAGCTGCACTGGAACCGCCCGCGAAGCGCAGCTACGATCGCAACTGGGCATACGCAAGAATACAAGAGGAAGCGTAATTTACGTTGCTCAAGTGCCCACACTACACTCGCAAGATAATATGGACTGAATAGGAGTGCTGCCGTGCGACCCGCACTGGGACTTCCTGCTCTGCCTCCGCCGTCTGCCACACGTGGCTCATTCTCAGCTAGGAGTTGATAGAGGCCAGTAACACCACTTGTCAAGATAATCCAGCCGATGAAATTGCTGATTGGAATACCGGCCTGTCCATTTGGTCCTGTGATGTCCCGCGCGTATTGTCCGCCATTCGTCCATTCCCATAGACCAAAATCAAGCCCAATACAATCCATGATCAGATCAAGGCTCGTGGCAACGACTCCGGTTCCTGCTGAACGAAGCAACCGCTGATGGGTGGCAGTGATGCCCGAGTTAGCCCCGATGCTTTCGACCATTGCATAGCTCGCATACCCGATATTGTACCAGCCAAGTGCAGCACCTAAGGCAACGCCTTTGACCTGCGGATGGGTACGATGCTGGAGTATGTTCGTGATGTTAACAGCGACATATTCAGCCACTGTCGGCAAGCTAATACCAAGCGCGGCAAAAAGCAGCGTGTTGCGTAGTCCTCGAGCTCGTAGGGAATGTGCAACAGTAAGCCCCGTCGCTATAATAGATTGGGGCGCGACGAGCTGCCGGATAGCTGTACGATCAAACATGTGTTATCTCACACCGAAACATATTTCCTTACCCCTTCTCAGGCCTCCCCGTGAATCAGCATACAAATTTACAGGATACCATAAAGCCTATTTGTGACTACCCACAAAAGTTAGTGAACGTACCCTACAAAAGTTAGTCCCATAAGAGCTCGTAGAACTAACTTCTACTGACTTTCGTACTTCCACAACCATCTACTTTCTCTCTACTTTCGATGGATAGCGCTCGGACCTTCCCTTCATTAGACTTCCTCACGTCCACTCACCTGCGCCCAGTGGCACACAGCGAGGAACATGTATCAGTTGCTAGCCTCCGTCACGATCGTCGGCCTCCTCATCGGTGGACTTTGCAGTTGCGCTCCCACGGCTTCGTCCAGCGCCCAGCTTCAGGTGCAGCAACTACGAGGTGTCGTTGACGGCGGGATGCCGA
>JBBRHB010000392.1:0-5224 GCA_038223355.1 Chloroflexales bacterium | reverse complement strand
GATCAAGATTCGTCACATCACGAAAGAAGCTGCTTCAGATCGCTATCAGGCTTGCAACAGAGTGCTATGCTATACTGCCAATTATCAAGGTCAGACATGAATCAACGACAGGTGAAAAGGCTAGCTCAGGTCGCGGCGGTGATACTGCTGGTGGTCTTGCTCGCTTCACTGTTCGCCACACTATTGACGCGCTAGGAGTCCCCATGCAACGGCATGACTTACGCGATTATGGGTCATCACAGCGGCGCGGACAAGTCAAACCGCAGCGCGACATGGCCACGCCATATGCAGGACGAACGATCCCACTGCCTGCGTATCAAGGTGGTCGAGGACGACCTCAGCAGCAACTTCGTCCGCCCTCAACGCGCGGTCGTCGGTGGGTCTTGGTGCTCGTCTGCGTTCTGTTGGCGGCTGTGGGCGGAGCGACCTATGGGGGCATGCGCTATGTCGATCAACGCTATACAGGCCGCATTTATCCGAATGTTACGCTTCAGGGAGTCGATCTGACTGAGAAAACGCCCGCCGAAGCCGAACAGGCCGTTCATGCCCACTTTGATGCGTTTCTTGCCAACCCCGTAACCTTTGAGTTCGCGGGCAAGAGCTGGCAGCCATCCGCAACGGACGTTGGTATTAGCGTTGATGTGCGAGGGCAGGTTGCGGCGGCCATGCAGGCAGGCCGGGGGAACAGCCTTGTGCGAAACCTGCGGCAGCTCTGGTCGATCTCCCAGCAAGGCTACGACTTGCCGTTAAAGGTCAGCGTCGATGGTCCCAAGCTGCAAGCCTATATTAAGCAGATCACTATGCCGCTAGAACAGCCACCGGTCGAGGCTGCTTTAAATATCGATCCTGTCACCGGCGCATTAAGCTCTGCCGATAGCCGCGAAGGTCGCATGGTGTTGCTTGATGACACGCTGACTGATGTTGTGCAGCACGTCGGTACGCTGGCGACCTATACGGTGCCCATTCGTACACAAACGATGGCACCCGTGCTGAATAGCAATGGTATCGCTGAAGCCAAGCGGACGGTTGAAGCGATGACCCAGGGTCCATTGCACCTACTGTTCCAAAAACAGGAAGCGGCAGTGCTACAGCCGGCTGACATTGCGAACATGGTCGCCATTAGCCGTGTCGATGGAACCACCGGGCTCCAACTGAATGCCCAATTGGATCAAAAGCAACTGCGCAAATGGGTGACGAAAGTAGCCGCCAAGATCGGTCGTGACTCGGTTGAGCCACGGGTCGATTGGAATGGCGGGAACTTGAAGATTACTCAGCCAGGCCGGTCGGCTTATCAGATGGATATTGATCAAGCCATCACCCGCATCAACGAAGCGGTCGTTGGTTCGGGCCGGTCGCTGGATCTGCCGGTCAATGAGGTGCAGCCCAAAGTAACGCCCGAGACGCTCGGCACACTGGGCATCAAGGAGCTTGTTTCGACCGGTCAAAGTGACTTTACCGGCTCGGCAGCCTACCGGATTACCAATATTAAAGCCGGCGTAAACTTGATTAATGGGATTCTGATCGCGCCGGGCGGAGAGTTCTCGTTTGACGATAATGTTCCCGCCATTGATCCGGCTCATGGCTTTACTGATGGCTACGCGATCGTCGGTGACCGTACGCAGTTGGAGCCGGGCGGTGGCATTTGCCAAGTATCAACGACGTTGTTCCGGGCAGCCTTTTATGCGGGCGTGCCCTTTACCGATTGGACACCGCACCGCTTCCGCATTTCGTGGTACGAGAAGTACGACACGATTGGCATGGACGCAACGATCTTTACCGGCGGCGGACCCGACCTGCGTTTTGTGAATAATACCGATCACTGGATGTTGATCCAGGGCACGGTCGATGAGCCCAAAGCATTAGTGACCTTTTCGATCTATAGTACGAAAGTGCCGGGCATGGTCGTGCAGCGGACGCAGCCGGTGATTACAAACCAGACATCAGCACCGACGCAGCCGGTGTATGTCGATGATCCGAAGCAACCGGTCGGCAGCTTCCACCAGACGGACTCGGCACGCGGCGGCATGGACATTCGCATCGACCGGATCATCTTACAAGATGGCCAAGTCAAGAATCAGCGTAGCTTTCTCACTAAGTTTGCGCCGTGGCCCAATATCTTTGTGAAGAACCCGCAAACCCCACTGCCGCCGGGGGGCAAGCTTGGCAGTAGCTAAATCGAGGCGGATCAGAGCATGGGCAGCAAGTATGCTGCTCATGCTTTTTGTTCCCGTGGTACTAGCTGAAAGCGCGCCGCCGGTCGTCCACTTTGCTTTAGGGACCTCGACGCAAGGTCGTGTGATCGAAGGCGTGCGCATTGGCACTGGCCCGCGCAAGCTGGCCTTGATCGGCAATACGCATGGTGGCCCTGAGGCCAATACCTATGAGCTTGTCAAGCAACTCGCAACCTATTTCGAGGCTCATCCCGGCAATGTGCCCAGCGATATACGGCTCGATATTGTGCCGACGATCAACCCAGATGGCTTGGCGCTCGGCACGCGGCAGAATGCGAATGGTGTCGATCTGAATCGCAATATGGATACGAGCGCTGATAGCTGCCCCGAGAATGATTGGCAGCATGTCGTACAGGGTGCCTATGGTATCGTGTCGCCTACCGGTGGGCCCTATCCCGAGTCTGAGGTCGAAAGCCGCATCGTGCGCGATTTTTTGCTGGATGCCAACGCGGTCGTCTTCTTTCACTCGAATGCTGGGGTGGTCTTTCCGGCTTGTGATCACCAGCCCTCGATCACCCTGGCCAAGATCTTTGCCGATGGCGCGCACTATAACTTCATTCCAAAGTGGAACAAGTATGCGATCACCGGTGGCATGCATGATTGGGCCGGGGGCCTGGGCATCGCCGCGATCACGCCTGAACTGGTGACGGGCGATCAGCCCGAATACGAGCAAAACCTGGGCGGCGTCGAAGCCTTGCTTAAGACTGGTAATTCCTTGCTACCATTGCCACAGGAGCATATGGATGGCGGACTGCCGGTACAGCCGGTCATCTGGCGCGCGTGGAAGGCATGGGGTGCTCAAGCCCTGTTCGGTCTGCCGCTAGAGCCCCCCGTACGTACAACAGATGGCTGGAGCCAGCTCTTCGAACGCGCGCGCTTTGAATATCGCCCGGCGCAAAGTGATAGCACCAGCATCGTGCAGTTAGCGTTACTCGGCCGCGATAGCATCGGCAGTGCTACTACGGCAGTTCCCGCCGATCCCAACGCACGCTTTTTCAGTGAAACCGGTCATAACCTAGCCGCACCCTTCGCCGACTATTGGCAGACGAATGGTGGGCTGCCGATGTTCGGCCTGCCGCTGACCGAGGCCGAAACAAACGCTGAGAGCAATCCACCGCGCCTGCGGCAAGTTTTCGAGCGGGGGGTGCTTGAGCAAGGACCCACTGGCCACATCACGCTCCTGCCACTTGGCCGTGAGCTTTGGGCACAGCGGGATCTACACACGCCGACGAGCAGTGTGCAGGCGCGCTAGAGACTGTTAATACATATTCGGACTTACACTAAAGCATTAGCTATGGTAGTCTCTACGTATGACGATTAAGGGTGATGCCGTGGTAAGGCATTTGTATGAGATAATGTATGTCTAGTTCTCATGAAGGTGATGAGTCCGTGTAATCCGTAACAATCCATTTGCCAGAGGCTGTACTGCAACGTGCTGATCTGGCCGCGCAAGTACTCCAGTATCCTGT
This sequence comes from Chloroflexales bacterium, assembly GCA_038223355.1. Lineage (GTDB taxonomy): Bacteria > Chloroflexota > Chloroflexia > Chloroflexales > Kallotenuaceae > JACDGP01. The sequence continues at coordinate 1,524 of JBBRHB010000392.1, read as the reverse complement.
TGAAGATCTGCTGAGCGCTATAGTATCGGCTGCGCTACCTGAGGTCGACGATGCCCCACCAGACATGCAGGGTGAGCTAGTACGTATGACGTGGCTAAGCGATCAAGAATTATGGCAGATTGCTCGGAGTGAGGTAGCGCACGAACAAGACGAGCAACTGAACGACTTGAGCCAACTGCAAAGTCAGCGCTCGCTTACAGAGGCTGAACAGTATCCTATTGAAGCATTACGCCAAGTGTATGGTCACGTAACCCTACGCAAAGCACGTGCTTATGCACTGCTGAGTCTGCGTGGTGGCAGCGGGTTATTGGCTCAAGCCTAAGTCCAGTACGTTGCTTACATCGCGGAAGACTTACGGCAGCGTGTGGCAGCTGCCGCCCCATAATCGCTGTGGGTCAGCGCTGAATGGCATCCACCAAAATGATGAGGGGTAACTTTGCTGCACTCATAGCGGGTAGTGCGCGTCAAAGCCATCCGCAGGCGGGAGCGCGTTGCGCATTCTGATGATCGAAAACTGCAAGGTCGACGCAATCACGGCGTCGCGCAGCTTCCAAAGCGAGGGCATAACCCGTAGCTCAACATCCCGCTTCAGCAATTCCCCAAGCAGATCATTAAGCGGCGTCATGGAACGCGGGATAACCGTCTCACGCGAAATATAATAGTCTGCTCCCTCGTCCACGCGTGTAAAGCTCTCGCCCGGCAACTCGTACATGTATAAGTGAGGCCGCCTTAACTCTGGCATCCAGTGCGACTCGATCGCGATAATATACCGCGCGCTGCTGTAGCTCATCAAGCGGTCAATATCCTGCGGTGAGCTAGCAGGTCCTGCGTAGAAGGTCACGCGTGGGCAATCGCGCGGTAAGAGGTAGTTATGGAGAAGCTTGTGGCCGACCGCCCACACCATCTGCCCTGCTTGTCTAGCGTTTGGGCTTGGCGCGGGTCGGGGATCAAAGCGCGCGATATCAGGTATGTCGCTGATATAAAAGAGCGTATCGGGCATAAGAGTGAGACCGGGGATTATGCAGCGATAGTTTCAAATGCAACACGCATTTGATGTGAGTCTGCTATAGAAAAATTAAGCTTTTCAAAGCCTATAACCCGACCCGCCTGATCTTTCATCAGAATCACTTCGTCGCCGGTTTCTTCGCATACATACTCGGTATGAGGATCACCGAACCATACGGTAAGAGTATTACCGATTTGATCACAAAAGATTTTTACGTCGGCCATATATGCGTTCCTTCTTTGATTGCATCTGTGAGATACGTTGTAATTAGAAATCCAGCTTTATCAAGTTGTTTTGCAACAGCACATATCCACCGCCTTTCGTGATCAAGTTTGTAAAAGAGGTAGGCTAGGCTATCAGTACGACTCTGACGAACTTGATCGTGCTGCTGTAAGCAAGCTCGTACATCCGCCTCACGTTTGAGCATTGTCGGATGTTTGACGTTAACGATCAATTCCCAATAGGTCTGGCTGACGTGGACGCGAAAACCGAGTGGCGTCAGGACTTCAAACTGTACT
>JBBRHB010000391.1:0-5231 GCA_038223355.1 Chloroflexales bacterium | reverse complement strand
TAACCCATCCCGACGGTCCTGACAAGGCATTTTGGCATTTTCAAACGGCCCGGCAGCCTGCCCGGGTGCTCATAGAACACAGCATAGTCCACTACGCCGGGCCGGGGGCATGCGCTAAAGGACACCAGACCGTAAAAATCTTGCGCGCAGGGCCGTGCAATCTATGCGCGCCACCATCGGCATTTTCCGCTAGGAATCCATCTCTGGACGCGCTACAGCTTGGCCCATGACAGACCTATACAACGACCTTGCGAAACTATTGAATGTACCCGCGGACCAGATCAAGGCGGCGCTGGCCTCCGAGGAGGCGGCCGGCAACCTGATCATCACCCAGCAGGGCGACGCCGTGGGCAACGCCAAGATCGGGCTTCTCCGCCTGAGCAACTACTTCGACGGCAAGATGGCCTTCGCCGAGGTGGGCCAGGCGCTGGGCATGGTCTTTGAAGGCATCGCCAGCACGGAGTCCATCGCCGAGCTGCCCAGCGCCAAGGTGCCCACTCGCCCCAAGGCCGACGGCCTGTCGGAGGCCCTCACCGCCATCATCGCCACCAACAAGGAGTTCCCGGCGGAGATGTACAACGCCAACCTCCATTCGGTCACCGTCATCAAGCTGCAGGACCTCATCAATGGCCGCCGCGAAGTCGAGAAAGAGGTGACCGCGTTCCAGAGCCTCATCCTCAATGACCTGACGGTTTATGAGCGATCCGCCGCCGACATGCTGGCCACGGGTTATGGCAAGGTGCGCGACAAGGCCCTCGCCGAGCACAAGTTCGGCGAGTCGCTGGCCGATATGGAGCACTACCAGTTCGGGCCGGCGAAGCAGGCCGCCACCAGCCGCGCCAAGGGCACGCACCTGAAAAAGACCCTGACCGCACAGGTGCCCCATTCGATCTACGTGAAGGGGCAGCAGCAGGGACGGACCGACGCCATCCAGCAGCTCAATGCCCTGCTCAACGACCCGACCGTGGGCACCGTCGCCGGCACGCTGCCCACGACCGAGCCCCACATCCCCGCCGCCCCCGCCCATCCGGCGAGCACCCATCACGTCGGCAGCGCGGCCAAGCGTCACAAATAGCACGCGGCCTGCCATCGTCGGCGAGCAGAAACCAGCCGAGAGCATGGCCGAAGTTTCGCCCGGAGTTTGACCCGGCTCAGACCTCTGGCTCAGCCGCCGAGGCTGGCCTCTACGCCAAATCGTGCTAGGCTCAGGTCCATGCCGCCACTAACAACAGGGCGGTACACGTGGGACAGCACCGGGTATTGGTAGGGGCGGGAGGCTTCTCTGCCTCGATGTACACGGACGAGCGCGGGACCGCGGCAGGGGCCGTTGCCACCGAGAGAATGCGCAGGCCCACCTTACGAGGCCCCATGACTCCGAGGCCCACTCCATCGAGGCGCACTCAGGTATGAGCCTGGCCCGTCTCCGACGCTGACGGTCACTTCTTGGGCTTGGCCTTCTTTGCCGCGGGCTTCGTCGTCGCGGGCTTCTTTGCTCTGCCTTCGGCGAGCGCATCTCGCGCAGCCTGATAGCTGGCTGAGTATTCAGCAGGGGTGACGCGCGCCAGGGTCCGGCAGACGACGTCAACCGCGAGGTGATCCAGTGTCTTGAATCGGACGCATCCCAGGCCCATGTCCAGCTTCTTGCCGCTCTTCTGATATTCGCTGGTGAACCAATCGGACAGCGTTGGGTGGGCGTAGAAGCACGTCATGTAGAGTGCCATGTAGTTCTTCTTTGAGCCCAGTCCGACGAAGGCAAGCGGGACCTTCGGGTTGCCACCGTAGCCTTTGGGGTAGGCGGCGAGCGGGACGTACCAACTGATCATCCCGAATTGGATGCCCTCCTCGTAACCGGAGGGAAGGCAGCGGTTGATCGCCTTGCGAACGGTGCTGAGCGCGTCCCGACGGTCCGCAGGGAGGGAGGCGAGGTATTCGGCAACGGTGGAAGGGCTCATGGAGCCGAGCGTACATCAGTCACCTCGCGGCGACGAGCGTTTGAACCCCGTATTGGTCGCTTCACCGGGCCGGGCTGCGGGTGCTGTCCTGTACGGGACACACGATCAGGGGGCAGTGTCCCAAGTTGAAACGGTGTCCTGCTTTCATCTGTTCCGGTAGTTTCAGGTAATTTATTCCGGTAGTACGTCCGGTAGTTATGATATACGTTTGCATGGAACTACCGGCGATGCAAGATTTCGAGGCTGCGTCTGCATATGGGGGATTGATCAGAAGTGGGCTTCCTGGTTCGATCCGGGTCGCAGGTCAGCGTGTACACGATCGGCGGCGATGAAGCGCGGAATGCCGATGTAGGGAAATATCGCTGATATCGGGTATTATGTCACATATGCAATTGATTGGGCTGGCTCGGACTTGGCCGCCAAGATGTAGTTTGTTTGGCCTGTCCACTTGGAGCACGGCCCCATCCCCACGTGCTGGCCGGACCCGCACGGCCCACGGTCATCGATCCAGTAAACGTCTTGCGCGCAACACTCCACGTAGCCTAGCATCTGACGCATGTCTCAAGCGCCGAACACCCCAGAACGCATCGAAGTGCGGGTTGATGCGGCGAAGGAGATCCGCGAAATCTCCTTGGACTTCCTCAACCCGATTGAGATTCTGCGAGAAGCGACGGCCAACGCGTACGATGCGGGCGCGCAAGTCCTGACGCTTCGCGCCACTCCCGACAAGGACATCAGTGGCAGGCGAATCTTGACCCTCGAAAGCACCGACGATGGAGTCGGAATGGATCAGCCGGCGATCGAGGCGTTCTTCGGGCTCGGTCTCTCGGAGAAGCCCAAGATCCCAGGGCGCACCCCCTTGGGGTTCAAGGGGCACGGAACGAAAATCTACTACTCGGCGCAGGAACTATGGGTCGTTACCCGGCGAGAGGGTAGCGATCTGATTGTCGCGTGGGCGGACAAAGCGCGGGAGCACGTCCTTCAGGGACGGCTGCCGGAAGTTCTTTTCCTACGTGGAAAGGAGGCCGAGGAGTACGCTCAGAACCGACGACTGACGATTCCTTCACCGAGTGGGACGACCCTTCGCCTCATTGACTACACGCCCGATAGTGGACGCCTGATCGACGACTTCAAACGCAGCGCGGTTGAGAACTATCTACGTTGGTTCACGGTGTATGGTTCTTTCGAGCACGTCGTTCGAGCAACATCTCCCAAGCCACCGATGGACGTCCGGCTCCAAGCTACTGATGACTCTACTACCAAGCAGGTTCTATATGGCCACCCCTGGCCAGTTGCTGACCGCACCGATCTCAAGGCGCTTCGCGAGCTGGACCCGCGGCGACCGTACAACTATTTCTGCAAGAGCTTCCGCAAAGTTGACCTAGTCATCTCAGGTGGCTATCGCATCGATATCGCGGTTGCATTCGAGGGCAAGCAAGGAAGACTCGATCGCGATCCGCTCATCCGTAGGCAGAAGACAGGAGGATTGTATTTTGAAGAAGACCGCTACGGTCTTTGGCTTTGTCGGGACCACATACCCATCGAGTTGAAGACGGATTGGCTTCAGGACACTGAGCTTCCCGTCTTCGAGTTTTTGGAGCCACGGCGCGCTTTGGTTCTTGTCAACTGCAACGACTTCTTCCTGACGGCCAACCGCGGCTCGGTCGGCAACTCCCAGGCGACGCTTTTGCAGGCCGTGCGCGATGGCGTGATCGAGTTTCTCTCTGGACTGGAAGACGACGATGACCTCGCTCGATTTCGGGAAGAGTACGAAGAAGAACGCCTGCGCCGGGTACGAGACAAGGATCGCAAGGCGTTCCTCAGGCGTCTCGACCGGTATAATCGGAAGAAGCACTGCACAATCGCACTTCCCGATGGCAGCGAGTTCCGTTTCTTCGAGCCCCAACGCGAGATCACGCTCTTCGGGTTGATTGCCCAGTTGCAAGTCAAGGATCCAACGCTTCTCGATCTCGATATTCTGGACTATGACGACCATCAGGGAATCGACCTCCTGGTGAGGCGTGGACACGATCCGTCGGACCTTCTCGAAAGGGACAAGGTCGCATACGTTGAGCTCAAGTACGAATTGCGATCAAACATCAACCATGCGTTCGACAACCTCCACGCGATCATCTGCTGGGAGACTTACATCAAGCCTGGGTTTCCAGTAACCGATGCCGCCGACCAGACCTTCACCCTCACAGAGTCCACAACCGGCGCGGTCACGTACAGCACTCTCGCTCCAAAGCCGGATAGCAAGCTCAGTCATCAGATTCGAGTCGTCGTGCTCAAACGCCTGCTGCAAGAGACGCGGAAGTATCGTGACGCGAAGAATCCGCGCCACATCAACGGTCGGCGGGCTGGTTGATTAGCCGACCGTCGCCCGTACTGCCGTCGATCAATCGCCACGCGGCCCCGGACTGATGGCGGGACCATACGCAAGCACCTCGCCGCCCTGGTAGCAGGCAGCATGGCATAAGTATGCGCACCGGTCCATGGTGACGATGTGGTCTGGTATATGGTGGTCTGCTCATGACACAGCCCAATAGATCCGACCACTGGGCCAGTGTTGCTGGTGGCTCTTGGTTCATTCTCAGCGATAACACAGCCCCGGTTCATGGATGGTACTGAATCGGTCGGTCTCCCTTCGTGGCACCTGCCGAATCAGGCCCCGTGAACTGAGTATCCTGCAACGCCAGGCTACGTAAGACAGAGCCGTGGCCAGTTCCGGCCACTCCCGATCCACCCACAGGGCTCGGAAATCCAGATTTGGCCACATCCTGGCGAAGATCTCGATCGCGGTTACCGGCAGGCCGCGTTCTTGGTCCATCGCGGCCAGGATCTGCGCGTCGACGCTGGCTTGGTGCTGCTGGACAGGTGAAGCTGTACCGATACGCACCCGCCACCCCTCCTTGGGCCCCGTCGCCACGCGCCCCTGGATCGAGGCGGCGCACGGAAATCGCCTTGGCTATGACGAAAATCGCTGTCGCACTGCGTTTATCGCCGTGGTTATGACGAAAATCGCCTTGGCCATGACGGAAATCGCCTTGGCCATGACGGAAATCGCCTTGGCTATGACGGAAAACATTGTGGGCATGACGAAAATCGCCTTGGCACTGTGTTTATCGTCTTGGCACGGCACGAGACCGTCGTGACACGCCATTATATGGCGTGCCACGACGTTTATCGCCTTGGCGCGGGGTTATCTCACTGCGCGCAGGGTCGCGCCGCCGTGGTGACCGAGTTGGGAGCGCAGGTCCACCAGATTCAGCGGCGGGG
>JBBRHB010000390.1:0-5242 GCA_038223355.1 Chloroflexales bacterium | reverse complement strand
GCACATAACAACATGGGACGTCAAGCGTGGAAACAATATATTCGAGGTACGACGGCGGCAGATCGCCGCAGCCCAATGCAAGCTTGACATCGCCGAAGCGGGTCCGGATACCGGTCGAGTATACTTCCCGCGCGATTTCGTCACTGACAGTCAGCACCTGCATCGGCGGCCATCTACTCCATGAACCAACAACGTTGTTCGATGCGGCAGGTAAGGCTTGCTGTCCTGCCGCTCATAACAGCACAAAACGTTCCACTGCTGCAGCAAAGCCCCCTGCATCATGATCCGGTGCGACCCAATCGGCCGCCGCCCGCGCCTCTGGCATTGCATTCCCCATCGCCACCCCAATCCCCGCCCACCGCAGCATTGGCGCATCGGCCTCCGCATCCCCCAGCGCTAAAACCTCGCTGGCGGCGATCCCGGTCTTCCCACACAACTCATCCAACGCGTCGGCTTTATTGGCCCGTGCATGCGTCAGCACCGCCGAGTACATCGCGCCCTCACGACTATAGTAGCGGTGAATGACCAAACTATCAGCCGCTTGCCCCCACGCTTCCGCCAACAAATTGATGCCGCGCTCACCGACCACAATGATCCGTGTCGGCGGCCCCGTCACGGCTGCGATGTTCGTTGGCACGCGCTGATCATCGCGACCCTGCACCCTCGGCATGAGCGGATAGTCAGGGCCATAATAATTGACCTCATTGACCGTTGTCATTAAAGGAATATCGTGCAGATCGGCAAACCCAGCAATTGCTTGTGCCAGGTCAAACGCCAGGGTGAGATGGCGCAGTTCATTGCCCGCCCAATCCCAGATGCGCGCACCATTATGAGCGATCAGCGCACAAGGGAGATCGAGCAAAGCCGCGATGCGGCGCGTCGTATTCACTTTGCGCGCCGTTACAAGCGCGAGACGGACTCCGCCGGCAACCGCCTGTTGAAGGACCTGCACATTGCCCGGGGGTAGCCTATTCTCACTATTGAGCAGCGTTCCATCAATGTCGGTGGCGATGAGCCTGATCGGCATATACTCTTATCCCAAGCTACGTCTCCTCTAGAATACATCAAAACGATCTACCACGCCCCACGACGCTTTGCCCTCATCATCTGGTTTGACGCTAAGCAGCAGCCTTGCTATAGTGCAGCGATGCGACAATGAGGGTATTGTGGGTGAAGAGGCGACCTCCGATCGAAAAAGTGATCATATTCGGATCGTGCTCAATGAAGATGTAGCGGCCAAAGGCATCGTTACCGGCTTCGCGCACTACCGGCTGCCCCACCATGCCTTGCCCGAGCTCGATCTCCAAGAGATCGATACCTCCCTTACCCTCTTTGGCAAGCGTCTCCAGGCCCCATTGTTGATCTCTTCTATGACCGGTGGGGCCGGGGAAGCCGAAAACATCAACCTGGATTTGGCCGAAGCCGCCGAATTCCTCGGTGTAGCGCTCGGTGTCGGCTCGCAACGCGCCGCCTTAATGCAAGGCAAACTAGCTCAAACCTATCAAGTACGCAAGCGCGCACCGCATGCGCTGCTCTTAGCTAACCTTGGCGCCGTGCAACTCAACTATGGCTTTGGCATCGATGAGTGCCGGCGAGCCGTCGCGATGATTGAAGCCGACGCCTTGATTTTGCACCTCAACGTGCTTCAGGAAGCAGTTCAGCCCGAAGGCAACACCAACTTCAGGGGCTTGCTCACGAAGATCGAGCAAATCTGTCGCCAGCTTGAGGTCCCCGTGATCGCCAAAGAAGTTGGCAACGGCATCGGTGCAGCTGATGCGCATCGGCTGGTCGAGGCTGGTGTGCAAGCCATCGATGTGGCGGGAGCCGGTGGCACCTCCTGGAGCGAGGTGGAGCGCTTTCGCAACAGTGGCGGCCGTGGTCAGCATGTCGCCGCCGCCTTCGCTGGCTGGGGCATTCCGACGGTCGAAGCGATCCAGGAGGTTCGCGCTGCCTTGCCCAACATTACACTTATCGCCTCCGGCGGGGTACGTTCGGGTCTCGACGTCGCCAAATGTATCGCCTTGGGCGCTGACCTCGCTGGCTCGGCCGCCCCGCATTTAGTTTCCGCCGTCGAGCAGGGTGGTACAGCTGCGGTCGTTGATGGACTTCAAACCTTTATTGACACCCTACGCGTGGCAATGCTCTGCTCAGGTGCAGGCAACTTGGCTGCCCTGCGCCAAACGTCAATCCGTCGCGTCGACTAATGGCCGGCTGCGTAGAGCACCCATGCACCTGAACCATCTGAGTCTGCGCAACTTCCGCAACTATCACGAGCTGGAGCTGGCGCTTCGCCCCGGCACGACCTTGTTTTACGGACCCAACGCTGCTGGCAAGACGACGCTCCTCGAAGCCGCCTATTACCTGGCGACGACACGCTCACCGCGCACTGCGGCAGCGCGTGAACTTATTAACTGGGAAGCTCGCACCGACCTCGGTATCGCCCCCTTCACCCGCATCGTCAGCAGCCTACAACGTCGCGATGAAAAGCTCCTGATCGAGCTCGCTATTCAGCGTAAACAAGACGCCGAAGGCCGGCCCTTGCCGGCTACCAGCACGACGATTCGCATTAATAAGTCCGCGCGCCGTTCGCTGGATTTGATCGGCCAACTGCGCGTCGTCCTCTTCACCCCGCTTGATATCGAACTCCTGACGGGACCGCCTGCCGGCCGGCGCCATTGGCTCGATGTTATGCTGTCCCAGCTCGACGGACGCTATGTCCGTGCACTCACCGAGTATAACAAGGTCGTGATGCAGCGCAATGCCCTCTTACGGAGCTGGCGCGAAGGCCGCCGGCCGCGCCCGGATGAGGCCCGCCGCCAACTCGCCTACTGGGACAAGCAACTCGCCACGACCGGCGCCTATATCGTAGTCGAGCGTCGCTGCGCCCTCACCGATCTCAATCGCCTCGCGGCACCCATTCATGTCGAGATCGCCGGCGATCAGAAACCCTTGAGTATGCGTTACATCAGTACGATAGGCGACGCCACCACCGACCGTGCCGCCCTGCTACAAGCCTTCCTCCAGCAACTCGCGGATACGACGCGTGAGGAGCTTGATCGCGGTCAGACCTTGATCGGCCCGCACCGCGATGACACCACCTTTGCCCTTGACACGATCGACATTGGCATCTATGGCTCGCGTGGCCAGCAGCGCAGCCTGACCCTCGCTATTAAACTGGCCGAAGCCGAGCTCATGCGCGCGCGCACCAACGATGCACCCGTGCTGCTGCTGGATGATATTCTATCGGAGCTTGATGCGGTCCGGCGCGCCCATTTGCTCGAATTCATCGACCGTCCCGACCAGCAAACGCTCATGACCGCCGCCGATTTGGCCGATTTCGATCCCTCGTTTCTGGCGCGTATTACCCGCGTGCGGGTTGATCATGGGCAGGTCCTGGGCTCCTAACCTACCCATTGCCATCCTACCGCTGGCTGGTTCCTCCAGTCACTGTGCTTGTCGGCGTCGCCGTCGCTATGGCAGTTGCCGTTGGCATGGGTGCACCCGTCGGTGTTGCCGAAGGCCTCGTCATCGCGGTGGGCATCGGCGTCAGGGTGGGAGTTGGTAGTGGCATCGCCGGCTGATGCGGTACCAACGGCAGATACAAGATGGAGAAGTTCGGTATACCGTTGATCGCCAGATCCATATACGCCGCATACGACGGCTTATATATCTGGACCGCGCCCGACGGAGCATACTCAGTCGTCGTGCCCGGCACCAGTCGCACCACGCCCCAGTTCTCGTCGTTATTGACGACATCAAAATCTTCATACTTGAACCACAGCACAGTTGCCACCACCGCATGCTCCTGCCACAGCGACGAGTACGCCAGGCGTAAAAATTGTGCCTGCCGCGCCGCATCTTGTGCATTATTCGGATCGCCGCGGTCGCCAATTTCTGTAATCCACAGCTTATGCGCCCCATCCCCATTTGCAGCCATGATTCCTGCCATACCCTCAATCCGTGGCCCGATCAGCGGAATATAGCCGATGCCGGTTGGCTCGTTGCTCTCCGGATTGAGGTGAATTTCCATTGGATAGGGATGGTAGCCAACGCCGTCAACCGGATACACCCCATAAGTGTTCTTGAAACCCTGGAATGGTGAACCTGGCACGTTGCTTCCATAGACCGCATTAAGATACTGCTCATCGGTAATGCCACCCGGTGCACAATCATCACAGCGACCTGCCTGCAGGCCCCCCAGAATCAGGTTAGTCTGTATCGACCACGCCGGCACCTGTTGGTTTTGCCAGGAGGCTGGAATAATTTGGCTCACGACCGGTGCCGTACCATGCTTAAAGACTCGGTAAAATTTGGCCATCAATGTGGCCATCGCGGTCGGATCAATGCCTTGTCCACCACCGTTAATATAGCGATTCTCCTCGTTCAGGACCTCGTAGGTGTCGATGCTCGTACTGTAGCGATCGGCGATCGCGAAGGCATGGTCGAGCCAGATCCGCATCGCCTTGGTCGTGCCACAGCCATAGCGATAGCCGGGATTTACTGGGTTAGGTCCAGTGTCCGGATAACACTGGGTTGCGACCTCGCCTTCGCCTGGCGGCAACTTGGGATTGTTCGGTTCCAGGAATTCTGGATTTAGGAGCCCACTACAGCCGATAGTTCCATAACCGGCAGAATAGGGATCAGAACAATCCTTAATCAAGTTTGTCGATAGCAGAGCAATAATTTTGAAGCCGTACCGCGGAGCAACCGTGTTGATGAAGTAATCGTAGGCTGGAAAGTTGACGCCCGTCGCCGGATTGTTTGGATCATAGATCGAGCCGTCTTCGGCCCTGAACTCGAAGCGCACGTATTTAACGCCGGCCTTGGCAATATTCTGGCCCAGCGCGTCATAAAAGGTTTGATTATCTGCACCGGGCGATGGAGAGTTAATATTCCATTCGTTAAACGGGTCACGAATGACCATGCCCATAAAATCAGGTGGCTGTTGTGGCGCTCCCACCGCCGGACGCGATGGCGTGAAACTGAAGACACAAAGCACGAGTAGGAACAAAGTGGCAAAACGCCGCATGGTGGATCCTTTCATTGGGTAGGACCAATGGTACCAAACGGTGTAGGAACTACAAGGCTAGGCAGATGACACGGGCCTTACAGTAACGTGGCAAGGAGATGGCGAACGGCAGAACCTCATGGCCGGCTTTGTTCAACGGCACCTTGTGCACACCATTTCCGTCCGAGCAGCCAATCGCGGGCTTCTAATTGCGTTTCGAACAACTGGGCTGGA
>JBBRHB010000389.1:0-5252 GCA_038223355.1 Chloroflexales bacterium | reverse complement strand
GCCCGCCCTTTGCAGCGCCGCTCCGACCGCATCCCGGTCTTCTAGCTGGGGCAGATCGCCGACGCCCACCGTCTCCCGGACTACTAATTCGAACCGAGCGAAATCCTGAAACGCTGCTGAGATGCGTGAGCGCCAAGCTGCTACAGCGAAGCGGGATACGTTTTGCCCATCCAAGAGGATCTCGCCCTCGGTGGGTTGGTAGAAGCGGCACAAGAGCTTCACCAGCGTCGTCTTGCCTGCACCGTTCTCGCCCACGAGGGCGACGACGGAGCCCGCAGGCAGCGTGAGCGAGACTCCGGAGAGGACCGATGTGCCGGCACCTGGATAGCGAAAATGGAGATTCCGCACCGTGATACCATTTGTCATCCGCTCTGGGACGGGTACGACAGCGGAGACGCCGTCGTTCGCGCGAAGAGCATACTCTTCGAGCCAGAGGTAGCGCTCTGCGACGCGTAGTACCTTAAGAAAGTGCGTGCCGTAGCCGACTGCCGTCGCGATGATGGCGTTCATCCCAGCTGCCAACCCCACTGCAAGCACGACGTCGCCCGGTGTAGCGCGCCCGCGGACTGCCAGCAGAAGTACCAGTCCGATCATGGCGATGTACGCTGTCGCTGACACTAGGGCATCCACGGACTGGAGGGCGGCGCTTTGCCAGTCTGCTCGGTTGCGCAGCTGCATGATCGCGTCCGAGGCTGCGTGATGACGGCCAATGAGTTCGCGTGTGAGACCGAAGACGCGCACCTCCTTGCCGGCCGAGGCATCGGTCGCCGTTTCGAACAGGTGCCTGCGCAGTCGCTCCCGCTCGGCCGTCACCTCCTCCACCTGTCGTTGGAGTTGCTGTGCTCTTCTGCCTGCCAGAAACGAGATGACGCCAAAGAGCGGGAGGAGTAGGAGCGTGGGGTGCAAGCGAGCGAGCAACAGGCCGGTCGCGACGAACTGAATGACGACCCGGAGGAGGCCAGCCGTAGCGTTGGTCATCCAGCCGAGTAGTGATCGCTCCTCACGAAGGAGGTCTAGCCGGTCGCGATATTCCGGCAACTCATGGTGCTCGATACCGGGCGTTTCTGCCATCAGGAGGATCAGGCGGCGGTCAACCGCCGCGCCGGCCTTTTCTGCGACAGAGAACAAGAGATCGATGTAGTACAGAGCATTGAGCAACCCAAGACCACTTGTGAAGGACAGCAACACAACAGCGCCGAGTGCCCCCGCGAGATCGCGGCTCACAGCTTCGTTGACCAGGAGCTTGGAGCCGTAGGCCAGGATCGGATAGATCAACGACATAATCGCGCCGGACAGGAGGAAGAGCGTTGCCCGCCCGGGTGCGGCCCGGAAGCTAAACGCCATCAGCACTTTGAAGCCAGCTACTGTCGCTCGCATGCTACCCCGCCCTTTCCACGAACCGCTCCGCCTGCACGCGAAACAGCGCAGCGTAGCGCCCGCCTACCAACATCAACTGGCTGTGGCTGCCCTTTTCGACCACCTGGCCGTTCTCTAGCACGACGATGCAGTCGGCGCGACGGACGGTCGAGAAGCGGTGGGAGATCAGGATCGTCGTCAGTCCGGCTGTAATCTCAAGGAAGCGATCATACAGTTCGGCTTCTGCCCGGACGTCTAGGTTTGCAGTCGGCTCATCAAGGATGAGCACCTTTGCCCCTCCTTCGACCGCAAACAAGGCACGGGCCAGTGCTATGCGCTGCCATTGGCCGCCCGAGAGGTCAACCCCGCCCTCGTACTCCGGGGATAGGATGGTGTCCCATTTGTGAGGCAAGGAGTCGATCAACTCCAGCGCCCCCGCCCGGCTCGCCGCCGCGTGCAGCTTAGCCATATCGTTGGCGAGCCAAGGTGCACCTAGCGCTACGTTCTCACCCGCGGATAGATGATAGCGCGTAAAGTCCTGGAAAATGGCAGCCACCTGGCCACGCCACGCCGCGGGGTCGAATGCTCCGAGATCCCTGCCGTCCACCGTGATGTGACCACCGGTTGGCTCGTACAGGCGGCAGAGCAGCTTCACGAGGGTCGTCTTGCCCGCGCCGTTCGCACCCACGATCGCCAAGGAACGACCCGCCGGTATGTCAAGATCCAGCCCGGAAAGGATTACTGCATTGAGATCGGGATAGTGGAACTCAACCTGCTCGAAGCGGATGACGTCATGGGGTACGTCAGTCGAAACGCTCTGCTCACCGCTGCTCGGTGCAATGGCTAGCCGCTGATCAAGCGCGAGCACTCGCGGTACAGCGATGGCACCGTTCGCCAGGATCATGTTCGCGTCGTCAAAGGCGCGGAAGCCGCTGGCTGCGAGCACAGCCTGTGTGTATACGGCAAGCGCGCCGAGTGCGAGCCCTCCTCGGACTGCAGCCCATGCTAGCAGGCCAAAGGACAGGAGATTCGCGCCGATCACTGCTATGGTGGCGAGCCAGAGCACCCATCTGCCCGGTCTCCGTGCCATCCATAACGGTTCCATCGCGGTATACCATGCGGTCTCATACCGGTCCGCAAGCCACGTCGCGAGGCCCCACACTCGGACTTCCTTCGCGGCGGTGGACCGCACTGCGAGGTCACGATAGTAATCGGCGCGGCGCACGGCTGCGGCTTGGCCATACCCCACCTCCCCGACTCGCAGGTACTCGCGCTGCAGGTAGTACAGCAACACCGGCCACAGCACGAGCCATGCAAGCCCCAGCCACCAGCGGAACGTGACGAGTATGGCTGCGGAGCCGAGCGCCTGCGCCCAACTCGGTAGGAGGTTGGCGCAGGCGGCAACGGCGTCGCCCGGCCGGAGCCCCTGCAGGCCCACCCCGCGCGCGCCCTCGATTAGATCGAGAACCGCAGGCTCTTCGAGATGCGCGATGTCGACGGGTCGACCGACCGCTGCCATTGTTCGTTCCTGGAGATAGCGGTCGACCCGGCGACCAAAGATTGAGGCTAGCGCTGCCTGAAATGGTGCCAGCAAGCGCTGAACGACGATCAAGAGTGCAGCCACAGCAAGCAACGCCAGCATGTGCCTGCCAGTTGGCGAGTCAAGACCTCCTTGTACGGCTGCGGGAACGGAACCGACGAGCAGACCGGTGACGACAATGACGGCGAGCGGCAGGACCGACGCTACGAAGACAAGCAGAGCGAGCAAGGCAGTGAGTGGCGCGCTGATGCGTGGCAGCAGTCCTAGCAGCGCGAGTACTCCGGAAAGTGCCGGGGGCAACTGCGACCAAGGCCAAGGCCGCCTCTTACCTGCGACACCCTCGGTCATCGTCAGGGAGCTAGGCATGCCCACCACCGTTGATGCTTACGACCTCTAGGCTGTCTCGCAGGGCGACCACTTCGAGCCGCGCCGAACTCGTCACGCTTTCGAAGCCGGTAACGATAGCAGGGCTCCCTGCGAACTCGACCTCGTGCTCTGGTAGGAACCGCATTCTGGGATTTTGGTCCCAGAATGCTCGCGTCTCCGGTAGACTCCACGTAAGTGAATGCCAGGTCTCGGTATCGTAGCCGCCGCATTCCGGGTGCCACAAGTAGATGCTGTTGGGGTTCGTGAACCTCGCTGGCAGGCAGGGCGGCACGCCTTGATCTATAGGTAGCCACTGGCCACACTTTGGGCACTTCGAACGTCCACCTGTCGCTCGCACGCGAAACATGTCATGAATGGTCTTGAGGACGCGTATGATGGCAGGTTTATAACTAGAGGTGTTCCGCAAGGCGTCGCGTAGTTCGGCGTGGATGAAGTGGGCATCGGAGTGGGAGCAGCCAGGGCAGCGCATGAAGAGCTTCCCCTCTGTGGGCCTAAACCAGCCTTCTAGCCGGCATTGGCCGCACCCCGGGCACCAGATGCGCGTCTGCTCCCATCCAGCCTCGGCCGGGGAAATGAGGCCGTATGAGACCGCTTCCGCGCTCAACTCGGTCGAGAGCAGACGGCGGAGGGCAAGCTTCCCGCGATGCAACCGCGCTTCGACCGCGCCCTCGGTAAGACCGAGCCGCGCTGCCACCTCGGATTGAGGAATTTCTTCTAGGTAGCGCCGCACAAGGATCTCACGGCTGTCCGGCGGTAGCAAGGCAAGCGCCCGATCCAGCAAGCGGGCCAGGTCGTCACGGTCCATTGCGCTCTCAAGATCGAAATCGCTGGTCAAGTGGTCGGGAGATTCCTGCTCGTCCCATTGATCTAATTGCACGAAGCGGGATAGCTCATGGCTGCGGTTCCGTGCCCACATGAGGCACTGATTGCGGGCGATACTCAACAGCCAACCGCGTCGGGCCTGCGGATCCTTGAGTTGCTGCTCGTGCTGCCAGGCCTTCAGCAAGGTCTGCTGAGCCAGATCCTCGGCGGCATCCGGGTCGCCAGTGTACCGGGCGCAGAAGCGGAGCAGCAAGTGGCGCTCGGAGATCATGTCTAATTGAATGAGTTGTGTCATGTATATAAGATGCTCTCCAGATGCTACATCCTACGCGTTTTTTCAAGGAAGTGTAAGTAGAGGTAGTAACTGTTCAGAAGTGGAGTAAGGGAATTTAGCAGATCAGCAACTGAAGGCAGGCCTCGACGGGGTTGAGGCCACGCGCCGTCCATGTGCCGAACAGACTCGCTAACGCCATGTGGGTCTGGCTGCCCTCTCCGCTCCGCCTGATTGTTGGTCGCGCTCAATCGCTCCACCCGCACGAATTGGAACAGATCCTCCTGATGCCGCAGCAGCCGCTTCGCCAAGCTCTGACACGCATGACCGCGCATCCGTCCCAACTTCTGCGCACCACGACCCGCTGATACATCGCCTCCCGCTGCTTGCGCGTCAGCCCTGGCTCCTGCCGCAATCGCTGCTGGGCCAACTGGTACACCGCTCCGACCTGCACCGTCCAGCGCCGCACGACCACGTTGTGTACATACTTCTCCTTGAGTGCATGCAGATCCCCGTACGGTGCGAAAAATGCGGCTGAAGCTATTTTAGCGCTTTGAGCAGCCATCACATCGTTCATATTTGCTGCCGGCATCATCGGTCGGCACGGTCCCTGCAACAGCCACATGTATGATCTTCTTGCTCTTCGCGCGCACCTTGTCGGTGCTGCTAGATGTCATCATCCTGACCCGGCGATCGTGCTGTGACAAAGATGTTGAGATCCTGCTCCTGCGATATGGGGTCTGTGTAGCATTGGACCGAAAACTAGGATGAGCCTAAAATGGTGCCGTGCAGGCTCCACTGACGAGGTGCAACAGGGTGGCTTCGCACGCTTTACGATTCTGTCGTGGGTTTTTAGGAGTTTGTGCGCTCGTTTGC
>JBBRHB010000388.1:0-5256 GCA_038223355.1 Chloroflexales bacterium | reverse complement strand
GGTCCCTTCATGAGACATCCGTTGCGGTCCGAATCGCAGTGCCGCCCCGCCAGACCGAGCGACGTCATGCCACATCCTGTGGGCTGACCTCGGTGCGCCGCGTCGTCCCCTTGAGGATCGCCGTGATCGTCGCGAACAGGGATTGATTGGAGGTGCTCGCCTTGACAAGCGCGGCTGACGCCTGCGCCGCCGCTTCGGTGGGAATAGTATAGGCCGAGAAGATCACGACCGGAATCCCCCGCCTGCTTAGCAGCGGCAATAGTTCCATACCCGAGCCCGCGGAGAGGCGCAGGTCTAAAATCACCAGGTCGACCGACTCGTGTTCAAGCGTGCGGTGCGCCTCGCGCACCCCCGGCGCGGAGCTCATGGTAGCCACGTTGCGCAGAAGGTGTGCGACCACCGCGACGATATCGGGATCGTCCTCGATGTGCAGGATGCGCGGCCCCTGCCGCTTGCGGTCCTGTACTACCCGCTGGACGGCGCTCCCCAGCCGCGCCAGATCGATGGGTTTTTCGATCCAGTCGATCACGCCCATCGTATTGCCATGCAGCTCCTCGCGCGCCTCGCGTGCGCGAACCGAGACCACGATGATGGCCAGGGCGCGCGTCTGCTCGTGGCCGCACAACTCTCGGATGAAGGCGATCCCGTCCTCGTCTCCGAACTTCAGGTCCAGCGTCATGCCGTCATACTGCTGACGGCCAAGCAGCTCTTTGGCCTGCGCTGTGTCGTAGGCGATGTCCGTCACGCAGTCTTCCTGCTGGAGGAGCGTGCTGAGCAGCAGTGCCACATCATGGTCGTCCTCACAGATCAGGATATGGGCGCATGCAGCAGCAGCCATGTCCATATAAGGTGGCTGGCCGGCCTCTGGGTATAGCGGGAGGTCGAAGTAGAAGGTCGTGCCGTTGCCGGGGTCGCTCATAAAGTCGATCTGCCCGCCGTGCTTTTCCACGATTGCACGCGAAATGCTCAGCCCCAGCCCGGTACCGCCCTTCTGCCGCGTGTCTGACGAGTCGGCCTGCGCGAACTTCTGGAAGATGCGACTACGGAATTCGTCCGGGATCCCCGTGCCCTGGTCTACGACTGCAACCCGCACCATTGCCCCCCGCCGCACCACGGAGACCTCCACCGTGCCGTTGGCCGGCGAGAACTTGGCAGCATTCGCGAGCAGGTTATTGAGCACCTGCATGAGACGGTCGGCGTTGCCGCTGACCTTGATGCCCGGCTCGGCAGTAGTCAGCAGATAGCTGACGCCAAATTGCTCAGCATAGGCGCGATTGGCGTCAAGCGCCTGCGCGACCAGCGGCGTCAGCTCCAGCACCTGCTCATCGAAGGTCATCTTGCCCGACTCGATCTTCTCGATATCCAAGATATCATTGATCAGTCGCACCAGCAGTTCGCTGTTCTTGTAAGCGATGTCGAGCATCGTTTTGGCCTGCGGCGGTAGCGTACCGGTCACGCCACCGGTTACCAAGCCTAGTGCGCCGCGAATGGAGGTCAGGGGCGTGCGTAGTTCGTGGCTCACCGTTGAGATGAACTCGCTCTTCATACGATCAATCTGCTTGCGCGCTGTTATATCGCGCGCAATGGCCCAGCCGCCGGTAACCGTGCCGCTGCCGTCCCTGATGGGCGCTGCGGCCAGCGAAATGTCGATCCTGCTGCCATCCTTGTGGCATCGCACAGTCTCGATCTGATTGACAAGTTCGCCGCGCTTGATCGGGTTGATCAGCAGCGCTTCATAGTCGGCGTGATCGGGCGGGAGCAGGATCGCCATCGGTCGCCCAACTACTTCCGCCGCCGTATAGCCATACATCTTCTCCGCACCACGGTTCCAGGTCGTGATGACGCCATCCAACGTCCAACTGACGTTGGCGTCATCCGATGCTTCGACAAGAGCTGCTAACACCTGCTCGGCCAAGCGTCGCTCGATGATATCGCGGTCGCGCGCATGCTTTTTCTCCAGGCTGGCACTGATCCGGGCTTTGAGCAAAATCGGGTTGAATGGCTTGGCCAGGTAATCTTCGGCCCCCAACTCAATGCAGCGCACCACAATGTCCAACTTGTTCAGTGCCGAGACCATGATGACCGGGACGTGGCGCAGCGTCTCGTCGGCCTTGAGTTGTTGTAAAACAGCATACCCGTTCATGTCTGGCATCAAGACGTCGAGGAGCACGAGATCAAACGCCCGCGCCCGCATCACATCAAGCGCCTGGGCTCCGCTTGCGGCTGACACGACCCCGTAGCCCTGTTGCTTCAGCGGGCGTGACAGCAGGTCGCAGTTCATTTCGTTGTCGTCTACCACTAAGATCCAAGACTGCGTTGCGCCCGCTGCCGTCTGTGCAGTCATACCGCCGCCCGGCTGCGCCGGACGTTGTACGTTGGTCCTAAAGGCACGCCTCGGTCTGTTACTCCGAGGTACTTCCTTTCGTGACGGTTCACGGTCGTCCACCAGCGTGAGCAGGCGATGCCCGGCGACGTGGATGTTCTGTAAGTCCGGCATGAAGCTGCTTTGCCCTTCCGCCTCTGCCTGCTCCACCAGCATCTCGCTGTAGCCAATGATGTGATTGGTGGCCGTGCGCAGATCGTGGAGCAGCTCCGTCGATGGCACGGGCCCGAGCGTATTGGCCGCCGAACTATGCTTCCGCCTCACGCCGTTGCGCCTCTGCCGGCTCGGACGAGCAGCAGTTCGATCTTCGACAGCAGCCGCGGCAGTTCAATCGGCTTAGTGTCGTAGTCGTCGCAGCCTGCTTCGAGGGCTTTGTTGCGGTCGCCCGACATGGCGTGCGCGGTCAGGCCGACGACGGGAATGTGCTGCGTGGCAGACGCCGCTTTCAGCCGTCGTGTCGCTTCCCAACCATCGAGAATCGGCAGGCTCATATCCATCAGAATGAGGTCCGGCGCTTCGCTCTGAGCCATAGCTACGCCGCTTGCGCCATCGACCGCGATGACCACCTCATAGCCCCGACGCAGCAGGCGGCGCGATAGCATGTCGCGGTTCATCTCGTTGTCTTCGACCAGCAGAATTTTAGACATTGATAGTCACCTTCGTGCTTTCAGCCATGCGGGCTACGTCCCGGTGGTCCTTGCGTTTTACTGGCCCAGTCCAACTCGCTAGCATGTCACTCACCTGATGCATCAGGTCGTCGCGATAGAGCGCTCCTTTGTCGAGAAATGAATACACGTTGCCGTAGACCGACAGCAACTGGCCGGCGTTGAGATCTTTGGCCGTCAGTCCGACGATCGGAATCGAGTGCCACTCCGCGTTGCTGCGCAATTCGGCAGTGAACTCAAAGCCGTCGATTTCGGGCATCATGAGGTCAAGCAAAATCAATGCGGGCCGGTTTTCGACGATGCGCTGGAGCGCATCGCGCCCGTTTTCGGCTTCGTCCACGCTACAACCGGCGTTCTCCAACATAGTGCGTATCATTTGGCGTGTGGTCTCATCAGATTCGATCAGCAGAATCGGGCTGTGTGGATCGGGGCTACTATACTCCTTCAAGATGTGCGCCAAGCTCACACGATCAATGGGTTTGGTAATGTAATTGGCCGCGCCCAGCGCATACCCCCGCTTCTTATCATCCATCATCGTCAGCATGATGACGGGGATGTTGCTCACCACCGGGTCGGCTTTGAGCATCGTGAGCACGGTCCAGCCATCCATGCCGGGCATCATCACATCCAGGGTAATGGCTATCGGCAAGAGCTGCCGCGCCATACGTAGCCCATCCTCGCCGTTGCTTGCGGTCTGCACGGCAAAGCCTTCGCTGATCAGAAAACGACACATCAGGTCGCGCTGGGTCGCATCGTCGTCAATAACGAGCACGCAGCTGCCGCTCGCCGCTCGCCGCTCGTTATCGGCATCGTCGCGCGGACCGATTGCGCTTTGGAGCACCCCTGGAGCTACGGCCTCGCTTTCAAACGATCCCGCCTCGACGACGATGGCGGGAACTTTGATAGTAAAGGTACTACTTTCGCCTAGCATACTATTGACAGTCACGTCACCGCCCATCAACTGGCAGAATGTGCGCGTCAGGGCCAGACCCAGCCCCGATCCACCAAACTTACGAGTAGTGGAGGTATCCGCCTGACTGAACGTTTGGAAAAGCTTGACCAGCTGCTCCGCAGTCATGCCGATACCTGTGTCCGAGACGCGAAACCAGATCCAGTCGCGCTCCTCCATAGTTTCACGCGACACCTG
Organism: Chloroflexales bacterium; assembly: GCA_038223355.1. Classification (GTDB taxonomy): domain Bacteria; phylum Chloroflexota; class Chloroflexia; order Chloroflexales; family Kallotenuaceae; genus JACDGP01. The sequence continues at coordinate 1,061 of JBBRHB010000388.1, read as the reverse complement.
CAGCGAGATGATGCCACCTTTTGTGAACTTGGCGGCATTCGATAGCAAATTGAACAGGCTCTGCCGCATTTTCGTTATGTCGGCACGCATTGTGCCGAGATCAGGCGGGCATTCCACGCGGAGCGTGTTGGCATTCGCCTTGATCAGGGGCCGAATGGTTTGCACCACTTCCTCGATCAACGTTGGTACGCTGAAGGTTTCAAGATAGAGGTCCATCTTGCCGGCTTCAATCTTCGATAGATCGAGGAGGTCGTTGATCAGTGATAGCAGATGCGTGCCCGCACCGTGAATCTTTTGCAGGTCGGGGAGGATTTCCTCCACGCCCAGACTGATGGCATCCTCCTGCAGCATCTCCGAATATCCCAGAATGGCGTTGAGCGGCGTGCGCAACTCGTGGCTCGTGTTGGCCAGAAACAGGCTTTTGGTGCGGTTGGCGGCTTCTGCCGTTTCCATAGCCTTGGCCATCTCTTCCTCGGCGCGGCGGCGCTCGGTGACATCCTCCATCGCTAGTACGAGCAGTTCGCCGTGGTTGCCCGACTTCAGCTTGCGCGCATTCAGCAGCATCACCCGCCGCCCAATCACCGGAAACGTATGTTCAAGCTCAAAGTCGTTGAAGACCGAGTTCGTGGGCACAATGTCTTCCAACAGCGTTCGCAAAGCGGGAATGTCCCACTGACCGTTGCCCAACTCATAAATGAGGTGATCCTCAGTTTCTGCGGGCGAGACTTGAAAGGTTTGATAGAAGGCGAGGTTGGCGGAGCGTACGCGCAACGTCGTGTCCAACATCAACAGCGGTTCGCGTACCGTGTCCACAATGTTCTCTGAGAAGGTTTCGATCGCCTTCAAATCCGCCGCAACCTTGGCCACCTCTTCCTCAGCATGTCGCCGCTCGGTGACATCCTCCATCGCCAGCACCAACAGTTCGCCGTGGTTGCCCGCCTCGAGCTTGCGCGCATTCAGCAACATCACGTGCCGCCCAATCACCGGAAATGTATGCGCCAACTCAAAGTCGCTGAAGACCGAGTTCGTGGGCACAATGTCTTCCAACAAGCGCCGCAGGT
>JBBRHB010000387.1:0-5260 GCA_038223355.1 Chloroflexales bacterium | reverse complement strand
CGTTTGCCTTCGCGGTCCACGATCACTACTGTATACATTTTGCCAGCGGGTATTAAGTTAACCCGCCGTTGCGTGACTTTCTGATATAACCATGCAACATGATCAAGTGGCAGAAATGTGGCACTAAACCTCGTCTTGCTGATCAGCCAGTTCGTCGTAATGACGACGGGTCCGATCGTCACTGTATCAGGACTAGTTTTTACCTCGTTGTCGATAGACGCTGCAATATCGCGGGGCTGACCAAAGCGGGCTAGCGATCGCATGATTGGATGGGTCATAGGATCAGAGCGACGACGTAGAACCTTAAGAATGTTCCACAGTGCTAGGAAGGCTAATGGTCCGCCGATACCAAGAGTCCAGTAGCCAGGAGTGCGGTAGCCCGTGGCATCTAGCAAGACCGGCAAAAACACTCCTTTGATGTCTGGCTGTTCCTGCTCGACGACATCTACAAACTTCCGCTGTACATCGTCAGGCACTGGGACGAGGCCACCGGCATAAGTGATAAGTGACACCACTAGCGCCAACTGGTGCTCGTATAAGCAACAGGCGATGATTAACGACCAGGAGGTTGCGGTTGACGCGGTGAATGTGTTTGTCGACGATGGTATCCCACATAGGCAGTTGCTCCTTTACCCATTTGTTGGCCAATACCGCGCAGCTGCTATAAAAGCAAGTGGATATACACTGTGGAAACGCGCTCACTTATCGTAATAGAAGATGTACTGGTAGCGTATGAGCAGCTTTGGTTGTTGGTCATAAGCCGTTTGTACTGGCTTGCGTCGTGCTGATGTAGTTACGACGCCACTAGTGAAGGCGACGAAGCGCAATGATGAACAGTTTTAATATCGCTCACCAGCGGCTCCGTAATGAGCACCTGGGAGGTATTCCATTTCAAACACCTGAGGAGGTCGTGCAATGGTTTGGTGCGGTGCAAGCCCAGGATTATGGCGGTGCGAAATGGGCAGTTGCAGAGCGCGCGACAGGCGCAACCAACGCTGCGCTTGATCGGTTGTTTACCGAGGGCGCGATTCTGCGCACCCATATGATGCGACCAACATGGCATTTTGTGCTGCCGGCAGATATCCGCTGGATGCTTGCGCTAACTTCGCCACGCGTGCATGCGATGAATGCTTATTATTATCGCCAGGTTGAACTAGATGATGCGATCTTCCAAAGAAGTAACGACGTATTGGCCCAAGCCTTGCAGGGCGGCATCCAACTCACCCGCGCCGAAATTGCCCAGGCGTATAAAGCTGCAGGTATCAATGCCAGCGGCATGCGTCTAGCGTATTTCCTCATGCACGCCGAGCTAGATGCCATCATTTGTAGTGGCGGGCTCCGTGGCAAGCAGTTTACCTATAGCTGGTTCGATGAAAGAGTGCCCGCGACAAACACACTGGATCACGATGAAGCGCTAGCTGAACTTACGCGGCGTTATTTTACGAGCCACGGCCCCGCGCTTGTACAAGATTTTGCATGGTGGTCACCACCCCAGCCATCCATTTGTTACCAAATTTCGACGAATTCGTTGTCGCCTACAAGGATCATAGCGCCTCGTTTGACTCCTTGACCCTCAACAACCTGCAACTCAATGCCACTACCTTGCTGTCGTACAGCATTGTACGAAACGGCCATGTCATCGGCGCATGGCGACGAGCCATACGAAAAAAAGAGGTGATCATTACGATAAATCTCTTCATTGATCTCACTGCAGCCGAACAGGATGCGTTACTGCTGGCAGCCAAGCAGTATGGGCAGTTTATGGAGATGCCGGTGACGGTGCGCTAAGGGCGACGGAAGTACGGGCGACCAACTCAGGGCCGTCGCCGGCATATGAATGTAGGCTATGATAGCGCCAAGTGAAAAGGAAATGCTCGTGAAGATTACTCGGATACGTTGCTACCGGCCGAAGCGCCTTAATCCTACCTTTAATCAAAGTGATATGGTCGTCGCCGTTGAGACCGACGCAGGTATTACCGGTATTGGTGAGGGTGGCAGCCGTGACATGCTGCAGCAGTGCGCGGGCATGTTGATCGGTGAGGAACCGGCCCGCATCCAGCATCTGTGGCAGTTAATGTATCGTGGCTTTTTTTATCCGGCCGGTCGTGAAAAGCTGCATGCCCTGGGCGCACTCGATCTCGCGCTGTGGGACATTAAAGGCAAGGCGCATGGTGTGCCGGTCTATGAGTTGTTGGGCGGGCGTACACGCGATTTCGTCCAGTGCTACTCAACCGGGTATCCCAGTCAGGGCACCATCGGCGAGACGGCGCGGGCCTGTGTGGAGGCTGGCTTCCGGGCCTTTCGTACGGCGGTGGCCGATCCCGGCGACGGCATCTTCAATGCGCACCAGATGCTAGCCAAGACTGTAGAGCAGTGCCAAGCCATTCGTGAAGGTGTGGGTGACGCGGGTGAGTGGGCGATAGACTTCCATACGCGCTTGGATATGGCCGATGCCGTGCGCTTGTGTGGCCTCATCGAAGAACTTAACCCAGTGTTTGTGGAGGATCCGTTGCGGTCGGAAAACCCGGGCGCACTTGCTACACTGCGTGGCCAGGTCAGAACGCCGCTAGCCGTCGGTGAGCAGTATGGCGACAAGTGGGAAATTAATGAGTTGGTGGAGCGCCAGCTGATCGACTACACGCGCGTGACGCTCCCGAACGTCGGTGGCATTACCGAATTGGTGAAGATCGCTGCGATCTGTGAAACGCATTATGTGGGTTTGATTCCCCATTTCACCGGCCCGATTTCGTTGGCGGCTCTCGTGCATGTGCTATGCGCGCAGCCGGTGCCGGCAATGATGGAGATTGCGGGCGCCCGCCCGGTTCAACCACCGCATCTATCAAGCGGCTGCACATTCCGCGATGGCAAACTGTGGCCGGAGTCGCATCCCGGTCTGGGAGTGGAGTTTGATCCGACGGGTGCAGATTTGCTCTTTGATGTGACGGAACACAACTCACCGATTCCGCTGTTCCGTCGCCCCGATGGCTCGTTCACCAATTGGTGAGGTAAAGGTCCACGATGCCACGAATCCTGCTTATTCATGCGTCGGTCGGGGGTGGCCACCAACGGGCGGCGGCCGCGCTGGCCGAGGCCTTCGGGCGCCGCCAGCCCGGTCAAGTCGAGATCGCAGACGTGCTCGATTACACTAACCCGCTCTTCCGGGAAGCGTACGCGCGTTCCTACATCCAACTCACCGACAAGCTGCCACAGCTGTGGGGTTATATGTATGAGCAAGCCGACCGAGAACTCTTTCGTTTTACGGCCGATGTGCGGGCACTGGCGAATCAGATCTCGACTGCGGGGCTGCGGAAGCTGATGCGGAAGTTCCAACCAGAGGTGATCGTCTGCACGCACTTCCTGCCGGTGGAGATCTTGTCGGCGCGTAAAGGCCGCAGTGGCCTGAATCAACCGCTGTATTGTGTCCTGACCGATTATGCCGCCCACCAGTTCTGGGCCTACCGCAATGTCGATGGCTATTTCGTCGCGACTGATCAAACGCGCGATCAGTTAGTCACACGCGGGGTGCCGGCCGGGCTGATTCGGGTGGCGGGCATCCCTGTCGATCCTGCCATTGCTCGGCCAAAAACTGTGACTGCGACCCGCGCAGCGCATGATCTGCCGCCGGAAGGCAAGCAGCCAGTGATTACGCTCTTTGGCGGAGGCCTGCAAGCCGCACACGTGCGCACGATTATCACCGAGCTGGGCGCGACGGGGCTGCGAGCGACCCTGGTTGTGGTGGCCGGACGCAATGGGGCACTGCAAGCTGAGCTGGATAGTTTGACCGGCACGGCGTCCTTGACCGTGCGAGTACTAGGCTTCATCTCCTATGTCGATGATCTGATTGTTGCCTCGGATTTGGTGATTACCAAGGCAGGCGGCCTCACCGTTTCGGAAGTGCTGGCGCGCGCACGGCCCATGATCATTATAGATCCCATCCCGGGCCAGGAGGAAAGTAACGCCGACTACCTCGTGGGCGTCGGCGCGGCGCTGGGTATTCGGTTGTCCCAGCACGTACCATTCGCCGTCACGCGACTGTTCGCCGATACCGACCGCCTTAAGCAGATGCGGCTTGCAGCGGCACACGTTGCGCGACCACGCGCTGCGCTCGAGATTGCCGAAGCGATCCTACACGATTTGGGAGCGCGGCAAGGCTGATGGTTCCTTACTCCATGCGCCGTACGACCAAGATTCGGCGCCCCTGAGTGACCTGGGCCTGAAGCACAAAGCCCGGGCCGCCAAAATGGTCGGGCACAGCTTCGAGAACCGTCTGCTCCAGTGGGCGTTGCGCCACACTGCCGAACAGGTACGGGCCGAGGCCGTGGATCGCATTCAAGTGGCCGGGCCGCCGTTCGACATCGAGTGCGGCCTGGGCGTCTGCAGGGACCATCGGCTGCACGTCCAGCAGGTAGATATACGGTTCGGTGATGTCGTCGGTGCTGATCCAAACGTAGTCAAATTGTGACGCGTAACCCTTGGCCCGCTGCAGCATTTCCATTAGACCATCTTGATTGACCCATGCTACTGTGGCAGGATACGAGGTGACATAGGTTTGGAACCATTGACCGGCTTGCCAGAGGAGGAGTATGCTCAAGCCGGCCACCACCAGCCGCCCGACCGGCCGGTGCCAGCGGAGCTTCGGCAGTCCTTGCCAGCCGGATATCAGCAGATCCAGACCGAGACCAACGATGAGCGTATACATGGGCGCGAGCAAGGCGGCGCGCCAGGCATGCGGGCTTGGAACCGTGAGACTGGCCGGCAGCGGTGCAATCAGCAACGCACCCCCAATGCACCACCAGAGCAGCGCACGTCCAGCGGAGCGTGGCGATACTGCTCGGGCCGGCCGGTGTCGGATGAGTGGGCCGACCGTGGTCCAGAGTAGTGCTACGAGACCGGCTAGTACCAATGGTGCCTCGACCGGCAGTTGTTGGCCGTGGTCGAGAAGCCCGTGGATCGGGTCGCGATCACCGGTGATGTAGTAAAAGGCCGGCTCCCAATAGACGCGATAGCCCGCCCACCAGTCCGTCAGCCAGGAGCTAGGTGCAGCCGCACGGAGGGCAGCCTGATTGAGCCGCGTATTACTCGATGGCTGTAGCAGTGTGATCACGACAAAGGGTAGCCATAAGACGGCCAGCACCAGCGCGGTGGCCACCCGTCCCACAAGTACGCCTGGCCCGAGCACGGCGACAAACGGCAGTTCCAGATAGGTCAGGAGTGGTGAGATCCAGTCGCCAAGCGCTTCCTGAGCACCCAGCGGCCAGCC
>JBBRHB010000386.1:0-5286 GCA_038223355.1 Chloroflexales bacterium | reverse complement strand
GAATGTGTCACCGACATACGGCGCAAAGGTTTGCATGGTGAAGCTTTCGATCATACAGTGCATTCAGCTCCCCGCGCGCGCACGAAATCCATTGCAACGGACGCTTCCCCAGTCATGATCCAGCTGAACCTCACGCTCCACCGTACCGATGGCTTCCCAGGGCAGAACGAATTCATGCGTCGCCCGTAGCATCCACGCTAAAGCGCTTGGCAGTTCCAACCGTGCGATCCAGGCAGCGCTACCAACACTAATATGCGTGATCAACACCTGGCTGCCGTCATACCGCGCTACAAAATCTACGATGCGGCCTAGCCGCTGTCCATCCGAGGTGATAACCTGCTTGCCGAGTAAAGTTTGCAGCGTCATGTATTCGCTCCCGGGATATGACCGAGCAGATGTTGAGCAACTGCCCGGTTGATTTCGTTAAGATCGACCTCCCCCGCGACGACATTCAAGAACACATCGTCGTCGATCCGCTCGACCCACTCCCACGGGATAGTTGCCGGTCGGACCGGGCGGTGCACACCCAGCCGCGCCTGCAGCCAGCGCGATACCCGCTCCAGTGGTTTCCACAATAACCCTGCCTTGGTCCCGCCGCCTGAAAGCAAGGCTGTCACGCGCGGCGGACGGTCAAAGACATCTTCCACCACGATATCGTCCACCCGCCCGCAGCGCTCACCATTGCGATCAATCAGCGTTTCGTCCAGCAGATCATACAAAATATCCATTAGCCTCCGCCTCCGGTGATAAAGAACAACGGCACGCCCAGAATTGCTACCACGGTAAGCAGACCGAAAAATATCCAGCCGAGGCGGCTTATCAGTCGCCCGTTGGTGAGCGGTGCGCGTGCAAAGCGCGGATCATCGGCGACCAGCAGCAACGGCAGGAGGGTTAGAGGCAGCGCCACTGCATTGAAGACCATCGCCGCCTCCGTAACCTTGATCGGATTCAGTCCACTAAAGATGATCGCCATCGCTAGTACCAAAAAGATGAGGTAGACCAGATGGAACATTGCCGAGCGCGCCGGCCGCTCGTCTTTCTTCCAGTGCCACCCGAAATACTCGGTCACCGCATAGGTGGCCGATAGCGACACCTCCAAGCCTGCCGCGAGGCTACAAAACAACGCTCCCGCTACGAACAGCCAGAAGCCTTTCGTGCCCAGCGCCGTTACCAGTCCTAGTGAACTCGTCCGGATTTCGTCAACCTTGATGCCACGTGGAAACAGTACTAGCGCCGAGACAATAATAATACTGGCCGCTACCATACCGCCGAACACATTGCCAAGCCCGGCAATCAACCGGTTTGGCCAGCGATACGTCGCATCCCAGCCCTCTTCGACCGCACCACTCGAATAAAACAAAATCTCATAGGGTGCGACATACGAGCCGACCAGCCCAATGGCGCTATAGACGAACAAGGTCCAGGGCTGGTCGTGCAGTGCGGGCTGCCACATGGCGACCCCAATCTCCCGCCAGGGCGGATGAAGTTCCCAGGCCGTCCATACGAACACCAGGATGAACAATCCTAACGTCGATGCGCCGTTTTCGATCAGCGCAAATGAGCCGCGCCAGAGTATCAACCACAGCGCGAAGGTACAGGGCAGCACCCAGATCAAAAACTGCCGTCCTGTCGCCATTTCTAGCGCATAAGACATACCGGCGATTTCGGCGACCAGCGTGAGCAGGTTGACCGCGCAGACCGCGAGTAGCGGAATGAGTGCGAGCCGGAAGCCCATCCGTTCGCGCACTGCGTCAAAAAGCGCCCGCCGTGATGACATCGCCACGCGCGCAGCCATCGCTTCGTAAAGCGTCGCAATGACGACGCATAGCGGTACGACCCACAGCAGCGCCCACTGAAAGATGGCACCAGCTTGGGCCGACGTAATCAATTCGCCGGCGTCCACGAAGCCACCAATCGCCGTAACAATCCCGAGCGCCACGTCCTTGAACCGCTTCATGACCGTGCGTCCTCTCTCCGGCAGCGCTAGCGTTGTAACGCAGGCATAAATACACTCACGCGCGGGGGCGTGTACGGACGGCAATTGGGAAACTTGAAGGAGCCGATCTGCGTAGACCAGCCGTAATCGGCAGTAGTAATGTAATATTCCTGCGTATACCAGAAGGTGCAGTCATCGGTCGGGTCGATCGTCATCGCGCTATAGTCGCCCCAGCGATAGGGTGCCGTCTGCGACCCGCTCCCATCCACCAGGTGTGTCTCATTCGAGAGGGTGCCAAGCGGATCGCTTGCCAAGCGGCTAGCATACCGCACCGAAGGATAGGTGCTAGTGCTCGATACACTGTAACCAGCCGCAATGTCACCGGCTGCATCCATCGCTACGCTGGCGGTCCAGCGGTCGTCGCTGTCGGGTGCGTACGTACCTTGCTGATAGATCGAGGCCGAGCCCGCCGGATTGTGGATCTCGTACCAGCGGACGCCGGCATGTCTACCCCCTACATCGACGGTATGGTTAATAACCATCGCCTCATGGTCACCGAAGTTGCGATAGGCCAGCCGGAACATATAGCGGTCGCCTAGGCCATCTACTTTCTGGGTGGGATCCGGCTGCGGAATGCAATTACGGGCCGTCGGACACAATTCGGTCCAAGGAGCGACGGGAATGTTCGACGAGTTGGTGAAGGTGGAGTGGGCGGGCGTGGCCCAATCCACATGGTATTTGTAGATGCTCATGTTGTTACCGGCCGGGGCCACGAAATAGTCGGGAGCGCCAGCTGGTGGCAAGCGAGTACCATTAAAATCCGCCGGCATCAACGGACTGGTGTTGGGGCCGAGTGCAGGAAAGGTTTGGAAGCTCGCGGGGGTCGTCCCGGCCAGCATCTGTGCCCGGTTGAAGACATAGGGCGCAGGACCATCATAGGTCGTGCCACCGTTGAACTGGTTGACCGACATGTAATAGCCATCCGGCCAGACACCGAATTTGGGATAATCCGGGAAGGTCGTGGTGCTGAGCTCAAAGGCATAGATGTTAAACTGTCCGGTTGCATCCCCAGACTGCGACACGGCGATGCACTCGTTATAAGGTGCCGTGGCAGTGAACTGGCTCACCAGCCAGCGGTTGGCCATTGAGTCATATAGCACCACCGGATCGCCATCATTGGTGTTTTCGCATTGGCCGCCGAAGCCGCTCCACAAGGCGTTGATGGGGACCGGACCAACCAACGAGTTGCCGCTTTTGTCGAAGACCTGGATAGAGGTGTTGACCATCTGGACATATTGGGTGGGACCGACAGCACCGTCAGTATCGGGCGGTGCACAGCCACAGCCACTGCCGACGCTGTCGATGCCGGCGAAATTGACACCGGCGACGGTTCCGGCAGCTAGGCTCGCTTCGCGCGTGCGGTGGGAGCGCTGAACGACCGGGTCCGCCATATCCCGATGACCGAAGAGCGGGATCTTTTCGCTACGATCCTCTGCTTCGTGAGGGCGCTGTCCCTTTGAACGTTGGGGTTTGAACTCGCGCAGTGGTCGGGACACGGCATTCTTAGTTGAATAGCCGACCTGCACACCGTTGGCGGCACCGGCCACACCTTTGGGCTGGCCTGCGCTACTCGCCAGACGCACACCACCCCAACCGGCGGGTGCGCCGCCAATAGGCGCTAATGGACCTGGACCCGTCAACACGGTGTCGGCGGCGGGCTTAGCAGCTTGCAACGTCGCTAGGGCGAGCACTACAACCACACACAACACCAAACAGAGTCGACCAATTGATGTATGACCGTCTTTGCCAAACATGGAGAACTCCTCTAAACGGCTACGCTCAGGAGGCACTGAGGAGGCGAGTTCCTGTTTTACCTGTACTTCTCCAGCCCTGCGGGTGGCGTACATTTTCCCTAAGGAGCCGTGGTAGCGGCATTATTATAAGCCGCGCGGCGAGTTTCGGCTAGTGCTTACAGCCTCATCCCAGCCCGCCGATGCTCCAGGCTCAAAGATCGTTTGCTGCACGGAGGCTGCTACCGCTGCACGACCCGCCGCAAGATCGACGAACAGCCCCTGCGTGATCGCTTGGACCAGGATGTTGCCGAGTGCCGTTGCCTCGACCGGGCCGGCGACCACCCGCCGCCCGCAGGCGTCGGCTGTGAACTGGCAGAGCAAGGCATTCTGACTTCCGCCACCAACGATGCGGATCGTCTCCACGTGCCGTCCAGTCAACTCTTCCAGCGCGGTGACCACCCAGCGATATCTCAACGCTAGGCTTTCCAGGCAACAGCGCACGATCGCTCCCATACTCTCCGGTTCGGGCTGCCCGGTGCGCCGGCAGTAGGCGCGTAACGCCGCAGGCATATTGCCCGGATTAAGAAACTCCGGCGCATCCGGATCCACCAGACTGCGTAACGGTGGTGCCCCTTCGGCCAGCGTGAGAAGCTCCGACCATGCTACAGACTGACCCTCGGTCTGCCACTGGCGCTGACACTCCTGCAGCAGCCACAGTCCACCCACGTTCTTGAGGAAGCGGATCGTCCCGCCCACCCCCCCCTCGTTGGTGAAGTTCAGCCGCCGCGCCTGCTCGCTGAGGATCGGCTCGGCCGTCTCGACGCCGACCAGACTCCACGTTCCGCTGCTGATGTACGCGCTGCGTTCGTCGAGACCGGGAATCCCGGCGACCGCGCTGGCCGTGTCATGCGTCGCAGTCGCGATCACCGGGACGTTCGCCGGCAGCCCGACCTCGGCCGCGAGCGCCGGCAGCACCGGCCCCAGAACGGTGCCCGTTGCCACCACCGGCGGCAGCACTCGCGTCGGTAGATCCAGCGCCGCAAGCACCTCGGTCGCCCAACGCCGCTCGCGCGCGTCGAAGTAGTGGGTGGTCGTCGCATTCGTGTACTCGGCCACCCTGCATCCCGTCAGCCAGTAATGAAACAGGTCGGGTATCAACAGGAGCGTGGCAGCGGCCGCCAGATCGGGATCATGGCTACGCTGCATGCTGACGAGCTGGTAGAGCGTGTTGATCGGTAAGCGCTGGATGCCGGTCTGCGCGTAGAGGCGCTCTGGTGAGATATGGCGATCAACCTCCTCCAGCATGCCGGCGGTCCGAGCATCGCGGTAGTGGTACGGGCTGCCCAGCAATCGTCCTGTATTGTCCAGCAAGGCGAAATCGACGGCCCAGGTATCAATGCCAATCCCTGCGAGCGGTGCACCATCCTGGCTGGCATACAGCTGGAGGCCGTACTTGATCTCCTGCCATAAGCGGTGCACGTCCCAATGCAGGTGACCCTGTGCTTCCACAGGACCATTCGGGAAGCGATGAAGTTCGCTCAAAGCGATGCGCTGACC
>JBBRHB010000385.1:0-5292 GCA_038223355.1 Chloroflexales bacterium | reverse complement strand
AGGTCGAAAAAAAGAAGCATGGCTTTCCCAGTGGTGGCGATGTTGCTGCTGCTGTCTATGGGGGCATAATTTGGTATCGCAGAGAAACTAAATTCTTAAAAATCATCAGCCCCCTAGCAGATATCGATATGGGAGTGTTGCGCAGTTGTGTGTTGATTCCGACCGGCCGTCCCACCGGTTCTACCGGCGATGCTGTTTCGTTTGTTCGTAGAAGGTACCAGGAACAACCGGCGGAGACGCGGCTGCTTTTTGATCAAATCGAGGCGCTAACAAGGGATGGCCTGATTGCCTTGAAACGCAGTGACACCGCCGGACTTATTCAGGCCATAAACGGCTGCGGGGATTGTCTCGCTCAATTAGGCATCGTGCCACAGTTTGCGCAAAATATTATTGAAGAGATCAGACACACTGGCGGCGGTGCGAAAATCTCTGGCAAAGGTGGGATTTCCGGGTCGGCGGCCGGCATTATCCTTGCCGTCCACCCTGATCCTCAACAGCTTGTCGCAGTCACCGAGAAGTACGACCTCCCGCATTGGACCATCGAGGTCGGTGTGGAAGGTGTCCAGTGAACACTGTCTCATAGCGATCCAAAATTGCCTCTTGACTTCGTGTAATTATAACACTATAATAGTGTGAAAAATACACGAAAAGAGCTTGGCAATGGGACATACATATTGGAGTGATGCGGCCTACCAATCGCGGCAAAACCATCGGCGCGCGACGCATCAAACAGCCTTCACCTACGACCAACAAATACGCGATACCGGTGTCGTTCAAATACACCCTGCCATGGACCCCTATGGCGTGACGCGCGAGAGCCGCGACAGTTTGGAGCATCCTGACTCTGTCGCCATCGCCGTCATCTTCGATGTCACCGGCTCGATGGGACTGGTGCCGCGCGTGTTGCAGACCAAGCTTGGCGCACTCCTCCGCCTTCTGACCGAGCAAGGGTACGTCGCACATCCACAGTTGTTGTTCGGAGCAATCGGTGATGCCTACTGTGATGTGGTCCCTCTTCAGATCGGCCAATGGGAGTCCGGCCTCGAGATGGATGATGATCTTGGCAAGCTGTATCTGGAGGGCGGCGGTGGTGGGCAGGTCTATGAAACCTACGAGTTGGCGATGTATTTCATGGCCCGCCATACCGCTATCGACTGCTATGACCGGCGCGGTCACAAAGGCTACCTCTTCACCATTGGCGATGAGAAGCCCTATGATGTCGTGCGCCGTCAGCATATTCGGGAGCATATCGGTGATGCCGCCGAAGCCGACATTCCCGTTCGACGGATTGTGGCCGAGCTCCAGGCGCGCTACGATTACTTCCATATCATCCCGACCAACACAGACCATGGCCGAAGTGCGGATGTCCAGGCACGCTGGAGGCAACTACTTGGCGAGCGCGTTCTGCTGCTGGATGATGAGGCTGCAGTTTGCGAGACAATTGCGCTCGTGATCGGACTCTGTGAAGGAGTCATCGCCGATCTGAATAGCGCCACCGGCGATCTCGTCCATGCCGGCTACACCTCGTCTTCCGCTGCGACCGCTGCCACCGCCCTCACTCGTTACATTGGAGCACAACGACCGATCCGGCGCATGATTGCTGGCTTGCTGCCTGGCAGTGGCCGGCGCTAAGGAGGAATATTCATCATGCGACAGGCCTTCTTGACCGTCGATCTCGGCTTTGGCGATGCTGGCAAAGGCGCGATCGTTGACTTTCTCACCCGCACCTATGATAGCCACACGGTCGTGCGCTACAACGGCGGTCCTCAGGCCGGCCATCGCGTGGTGACCGCTGGCCCTCGCCGGCAGGAGCATATATTTTCTCAGTTCGGCAGCGGCACCCTTGCTGGGGCCGCTACCCATCTCTCCCGTTTCATGCTGCTGGATCCGTTGGCCATGGTCGCGGAGGAGGCGCATCTGCAAGCATTAGGTGTGCCGGACGCCTTCGAACGAACCACCATTGACGCACAAGCGTTGGTCATCACGCCCTTCCAGCGGGCTGCAAACCGCCTAAAGGAGCTGGCTCGCGGCACTGGGCGACATGGCAGCTGTGGCATGGGCATCGGTGAGACAATGGCCGACCACATGCAGTATGGTGCACAGATGCTGTTCGCCGGCGACCTATCCCGGCCTTCCGTGCTCAACACCAAGCTACAATTTCTCCGGGCGATCAACCTAGCGAAAGTACAGCCTCTGCTGCCCCACCTTCCCGATACCGAGCAGGTCGCGCTTGAGCTTGATATGCTACGTGTGGCTGATAGCTTAGCATGGCTTAGCGATGCCTATCTCAAGTTTGCACACCAAGCCCGCATCGTGCCCACCGAGCATCTCCATACCATTCTACAACGTCCCGGTACGGTCATCTTTGAAGGCGCTCAGGGCGTGCTCCTCGACGAGTGGTATGGCTTTCACCCCCACACTACCTGGAGCACGACGACCCTTGCCAATGCTAACTGTCTGCTCAACGAGTGCAGCTATACCGGCGAACGAACGCGCCTCGGCTTGACCCGCGGCTACGCCACGCGTCATGGCCCGGGACCCATCGTCACGGACGATGCCAGACTCACCGCCGCACTCCCCGATGCCTGCAACAGCTTCGGTCCCTGGCAACGCGACTTCCGGGTCGGCTGGCTTGACTTGGTGATGTTACGTTATGCCCTGGACGTCGTTGGTCCCCTCGATGGCTTGGCCGTAACCTGCCTGGATCGCCTGCGCGAACTACCGGCGATCCAGCTCTGTCACCGCTATAGCTACGACACCTTCACCGTCGATCATATCGCCCGCTCCCCGCTGCCGCACTCGCTACCCTACCAGGAGCAACTTACCCACAACCTTGAGCGCTGCCGGCCTGTGCTCGAAACGATCCCCGACGTCTCCACCTTGCTTGAGCGCCTGGCCACCGACCTGAAACTGCCGATCCATATCATCTCCGAAGGTCCGACGGCTGAGGACAAGCACCTGTCAATGGTGACCGGTTAGGCGTTTGTCATACGTGCCGTCCCCTCTGTCCCCGACGCTCGATTGGCCCGGATGGCCGGGAGTGCCAGGCAGACCGCCAGAATCGCGAGGCCGATCCAGATACTGCCGGACCAATAGGGTGTCCCGGACCCAAAGTGCGCGTAGAGCCATCCGCTCCAGAGCGGACCGATCATCAATGCCAGCGATTGGACCGACTGTGCGCCACCCTGCACCGCCCCCTGGGCCCGTGTTCCGGCGGCACGTGCGAGTAAACTGCCCATCGCCGGTTCAACCAGACCGCCGCTGCCGGCGAAGAGGGCGACGCCTGCCAGCAATATGAACAGCGATGGAACCACTGCCACCGCACTGATTACCAGGTAGCCTGCCAACACGCCGGCAAAGCCCAGGATCGCCAGGCGTACCTCGCCAAGGCGGGGCAGCAGCCGCCCTACCAACAAGCCCTGCACCAGAATGTCCATTGCGCCGACCGCAACCGAGACGAAGCCGATGCGCTCTGGTCCCCAGTGGAGGTTGTCGATGATGAACACTCCAAACGTGGTCTGGAGGCCGGCGAAGGGCAGTCCATAGCAGAATCCTGCCGCCAGCAGCCAGCGCAGTTGGGGCAGTACGAGCAGCTGCCGCAGTTGTGCAAACGGGTTCAGCGTCTGGATATCTACCTCCGTGGTCCGCTGCTCCGGCGCAAGACTCTCAGGCAGCATGAATAAAGCCCACAGCATGGCAAAGAAGGAAAGGCCGCCCGCCAAATAGGCCGGCGTTGCATATCCCCAGCGCGCGGCGAAACCACCGATCGCCGGACCGAGCAGGAAGCCGATCCCGGAGATAGCGCCAACCCTTCCATAGAGGACACCGCGCTCTTCCGGCTCGGTTCGGTCGGCGATATAGGCGAAGAGGATACTAAAGTTTCCTCCTGTCAGGCCATCAATAATCCGACCAAGGAATAAAACCCACAGCGCGCCACCGAGGCCAAACAACACATAGCCGGCGGCCGACCCGAGCAGACAGGCCAGCAATATTGGTCGTCGTCCATAGCGGTCACTTAGCGCGCCGAGCACCGGGGCCGCCAGGAACTGGCAGGTCGCGTAGATCGACGTTAGCCAACCAATAACCGCAGCGACGCTGGCCTGGTCATGGACATACGGACGGACCAGGAATGGCACGACCGGCCCAATAATGGTCATACCCATCATGTTGAGAAATACCGTCACCAGTAGTAGCAGCAGCGCATGGCCGCTCAGCAAACTCTTGCGTGGTGGGTTTACAGCTTTTTGCATCGTTCCTCCATATCATTGATTGCTGGAGGACGCATAGGGCGTAGGTGGATGACCGAACATCATCCGGTTTGATGATTGTGTGGATGATTGCTACAGATCACCCCGTAACAGGTCAAGGCGACGTGCAACCTCGCTGGCCGCGACACGAGTATGCACGCCCAGCTTGTGGTAGATGCTTTGCACCTGCGTGCGTACAGTGTTGACCGAGACGACGAGCTCCCGCGCAATCTCGGGATTGGATCGTCCTGCTACGAGCAGACGCAGTACACGGCGCTCATGCACACTCAGCGGTTCGAGCAGGAAGGCCGGCACGTTCTGTCGCGCCGCACTATCCTCGTGCCCATGTTCCATTCCGGCCGCAATCAACAATCTCTGGATGTACTCTCGCAGTCGCGGCTCACGCTCTGCGGCATAGACTATCCGAAGCAGGTCGTATAAAGCTGCACCCACATCCAGGAACAGGCGCTGGTAGCCCTCGTCGGCCGCCGATGCGAGGATCTCGCGTAGCTCCCGACTCCCTGTGCTACGTTGTCCCTGCGCTACATAGGCCAGGGCGAGCAGCATCCGGATCTCGAGTATGCAATGGCTGCGTCCTGCCTCCCGTGCGACCGCTAGCATCGGAACGAGTATCGCAACGGCTGCGTCAGTTTCACCCAGCGCGATATGGAGGCGAGCGACAATGCGCTCCTCCCGTTCGCGGGCTAACCGCGCCATTGGTGCTGCATTGTGTGTGCGCGCTTCGCTCCAGCGCTGAACTGCAGCATAATCGCCTGTACTAAGCAACAGGTAAGCGTGCTGCCGCTGCGCCTCCCGGGCGAGCTCGTTGTAGAGCGGCGTGCGACCTACCTGGAGCCGGGCCAGCAGTGATGTCAGACGCTGCTGCGCCGCCCCCGTCTGCCCCTGCCTATTCTCGATAGAGGCTATGATGATCGTGGCGCGTCCCCACACCTCCACATCATTGAGAAATTCGCCTCCGTCAAGCGCTTCAGTTGCCATCTGCAACGCAGCATCAAGATCGTTCCACTCATACGCTATCAGCGCC
>JBBRHB010000384.1:0-5297 GCA_038223355.1 Chloroflexales bacterium | reverse complement strand
CCTTTGTGCGTCGCCACCTCTGGCCGGTCAGCCTTTCTTACCTGTCCCCGGTCAAGCCTGATGTTGTGGAAATTCCACGCGCCTTACTGACGCGTCTGACAGATACGCTTGCCTTTGCGGCATAATATGGACAAAACCTAGATAAGTGCGAGGCTTCTATGCTTGATCGTGGCGCTGCCCAAGAACTAATGAACCAACATGTCCAGAGTCCGAGTCTGCGTACGCATTGCCTAACGGTCGCCACCGCCGTCGAAGCCTATGCGCGGGGGCAGGATGCCGATCCGGACCTATGGTATATCACGGCCTTGCTTCATGACTTCGACTATGAAGAGCACCCGAACCTGCAAGAGCATCCTTTTGTAGGTGTGCAGTTGCTGAAAGAACTCGGGTATCCTGAGGCTGTTACCACTGCCATCTTGTCGCATGCCGATTATAGTGGTACCCCTCGTACAGAACCATTACATCATGCACTTTTTGCTTGTGATGAACTTTGCGGCTTCATTGTGGCCGTGTCACGTGTGCGCCCCTCGAAGTCGGTCCATGAGGTGACCGTAGGCAATGTCCGCAAAAAGATGAAGGAGAAATCCTTCGCTGCAGCGGTGAATCGCGATGATATCGTGGCCGGGGCCGAAGAGCTTGGTGTAGAGCTTGATGATCACATCGCGTTCGTGATCAAAGCATTACAGGCGCAAGCCGATAGCCTGGGTCTCGCTGGTATACGCCAACCAGGCACACCATGAGCCTGCCCTTCGTTGGTGTAATGGTACAATGCTGCGATTGATCGACCGGGGATGCGTAATGACCAGGTATGTTGGCCGGGACGAATTGTTGGATGTTCATCTAGTCGCGGTCGAACGCTGGGGTGGACGGCTCGGCATTCGCAGCCAGGATCGTATGCTATCGATCCTCCACGCGCCGCAGCAGACGATGTTTGGCGTTGAGTTGTACCCTAGTTTGGCTGATAAAGCGGCAGTCCTCGGCTTTCAATTGCTCAAGCACCGGCCCTTTTACGGCGGCAATGAAGCTACTGCTTTGCTGGCCACCCTGCGGATGTTAAGCATCAATGATGTTATTGTCGAGGCTGCCCATGTTGCGGCACTGACAACTGCGTTACGCCGGGTGCTCAACTCGAAAATGAGCCGCGACGAATTGGCTCGTTGGGTCCAGGATCGATGTACTACTGGACGCGGTCGGCTGTAGATAGGTCGTTCAACGACGGCTCGCAGTGATCATCAATGTGAATGGCCTGGCTACGAGCAGCCAGGCCATTCACATAACGCCTGTCAGAAAACTACATAACACGCTTCAGTGCGAAGGCTGCCAAATCGAGCAGTCCTACCTTGGCTGGGCTATCTTCAAAATAATCAAGGCGCTCATTTGCTTGAGCGATCAAGCGCTCAGCTTCCTGCGTAGCGCGTTCGGGTCCATGCATGCGTCGGACTTCGGCCACGGCCGCAGCAACGAGCGCCGCTGCTGGCCGGTCGGTATGAACAACTTCGTGCAAAACTGCACTGCCACCATCTTGTACCGCATAGATCAAAGGCAACGTAATCGTACCTTCAGCCACATCATGGCCGGCTGGCTTCCCCAACGTGACCTCATCTCCGGTGAAATCCAGCACATCGTCAACAATTTGGAAGGCCAAGCCAAAATCGTAGCCAAACTGACCGATTACTGCCACTGCCCGATCATCGCCACCACCACAAATCAAGCCGGCCCGGGCAGCTGCTTCAAACAATGCAGCTGTCTTGCCACCAATCTTGGCATAATATTGGTCGAGAGCCACATCCGTCGGCTGGACATCTTGAACTGGTGCCAGTTCTGCCTCGCATATACGTTGTACCGCATCGGCAAAGATCGAAATAACGCGTGCGTCGGGGGCCAGGGCCATCTCGCCGGCCGCCATCGCAAAGAGATAATCGCCGAGCATCAAAGCGACATTGCCGCTCCATTTGGTGTGGACGGTCGTACGCCCACGCCGCGTCTCAGCATCGTCGATCAAGTCGTCATGCACCAGGCTAGCCGCATGAATGAGTTCGACTGCGGCCGAGGCATGCAGCACATTCTCAAGCCGGTACTTTTTACCAAGTTGGGCCGACAGTACGGCTAACGAAGCGCGAATCCGTTTGCCACCGCTCGCGAGGAGATAGCGGCCTGCGACATTGATCAGCGCAGAGTTGGTTTGCAGCTTCCAAACAATGTGCTCGTCAATCGCCTGCAAGTCTGGCAGGAGATTGGTCGCGGTGACAACTTGTTGCATAGATCCAACCTCCCTATGACACAAAAGAGTGGGAGCGCCACTGTCAGTGATTGTGAAAGTTCCCACGGGCTAAGCGTACCGGATAGCGTTCGTAAAGTCAATCGGGTGCTGGCCCGATCCCCCATTACTGTGTACGTATCCATGGCGAAATGAAGTTGCTAGTCGGTACAGCCCTCGGCTATAATAAACAGCATGCCGAGTACACCGCCAACGGACGACGAAGTAGCTGCGGCTCTCGTTGCGATTAACTTGTTGCTCTTAATGGTTAGACCATCCCCCCGACCAGCGCTTCCCTCCGGGTGGCAACGTGGGACCAAGCTCAGCCGACAAGGATTTCCACCGCTGAAAGTTTCGCTTGTACCGACCTGGGGCACTATTGAACGGCTGCGCCGTTTGTAACAAGGTAGAGTAATGTTGAATCGCGTGCTCATTGCTAATCGGGGCGAGATTGCACTCCGCGTCATGCGCGCCTGCCGCGAACTTGGTATCTGGACAGCGGCAGTCTACTCGGAAGCGGATCGTGATAGCTTGCACGTGCACTACGCTGACGAAGCCTTTCTCATTGGACCGTCGCCAGCCGTCGATAGCTACTTACGCATCGACACGATCATCGCCGTCGCACGTCAAGCTAAAGTGGATGCGATTCATCCCGGCTATGGCTTTCTCGCTGAGAATGCAGCCTTCGCGCGTGCCTGCGCAGTTGCCGGTATTGTCTTTATAGGCCCATCGGTAACGGCTATGGAACGCATGGGCAGCAAGATTGCTGCTCGTCGCGAAGCAACGAACGCCAATGTGCCGCTCGTGCCCGGCACCGCCGCTCCCGTTACGTCCGCCGACGCCGCACGACTTCTTGGCGAACAATTTGGCTATCCCATCGCACTCAAAGCGGCAGCCGGCGGGGGTGGGCGCGGATTAAAGGTGGCCTATGCGGCGGACGAGGTTGAGCAAGCGTTTCAAAGTTCACGCCGTGAAGCCGCAGCCTACTTTAAGGATGATACGGTCTACGTCGAAAAATACCTCATGAATCCTCGGCACATCGAGATTCAGGTCTTAGCGGATCAGCATGGCACGGTCTTGGCGCTGGGCGAACGTGATTGCTCGGTGCAACGCCGTCATCAGAAGCTGCTCGAAGAAGCACCATCGCCGGCCGTGACTCCTGAGGTACGCGCCGCCATGCAAGCAGCGGCCATCAGGTTGTGCGAGCAAGTAGGCTATGTCGGGGCCGGCACGCTCGAATTTTTATGGTCTGACGGGCAGTTTTACTTTCTCGAGATGAATACCCGTATCCAAGTTGAGCATACGGTCACCGAAGCGATTACGGGTCTTGATCTGGTGAAGTGGCAGCTCCGCATCGCGCAGGGCGAAGCATTGCCTTATACCCAGCATGATATTGTGCTGCATGGTCACGCTATCGAGTGCCGTATCAACGCCGAAGATCCGGCAGCTAATTTTGCTCCTTCGCTGGGAACTCTTGTAGCATATGATGAGCCACATGGACTGGGCGTTCGGGTGGATGCGGGCTTCAAAGTTGGCAATACTATTCCACAATTCTACGATTCGTTGATCGCCAAGGTGATTACCTGGGGTAATGATCGTCCGGAGGCACTCGCGCGGATGGCACGAGCATTGGACGACTTCGATATTAGTGGGGTGAAGACCACAATTCCCTTCCATCAACTGCTCTTGCGTAACCCTGCCTTTGTGCGCGGCGAAGCAACCGTACGCTTTATCGAGGATCAACTTGGCGAGGCGGCCTTGCGCGCATTGGCGACACCGCCTATTATTGCTGAGCCCGACGAATTAAATGGTGCGCCATGCTTCGCAGTGGAAGTCAATGGTAAGCGCTTCACAGTACGAGTGGCCGTGCCGGAAGATTTGCTCTCCAATGGCAATGAGCGACCTCGGATGACCTCTGCCCTGCCACGTTCCGCGCAACGTTCCAAGGCACCGGCTGATCCCGGTACGTTGGTCGCACCTTTACAAGGGACGATGCTCGCTGTGCGTGTTGCACCGGGTGACACGCTTGAAGTTGGTCAGGTCGTCGCTGTGGTAGAAGCGATGAAGATGGAAAATGAGGTGGTGGCCACACATGCCGGTCGGGTAAAGGCGGTATTGGTTCAGGCGGGGCAATCTGTCCAAGCAGGAATGGCATTGGTAACGTTGGATATCTAGCGGGTTGAGGGGTGAGGGAGTCGGCCGTTAAGCAGTGGAGGATCTTATGAACAACGTAGCTGGAAGCTTACAAGAGATGGTGAACAGTAGCATTCTGGTGCTGACCCAGCCGAGTGTCCCGACCTTTGAGCGCTTTGAGCGTCGTGGCAATCTGCAAAAAGCCTTAATCTACATAGCGGTTGCAGCGATTATTGCAGGCATCTTTGGCTTATTTGGGGGCCCGCGCCGCTTCATCGGACAATTGATCGGAGTGATCGTAAATTTCCTCGTCTTTACGTATGCGACATACTACATCGGCCAGCGTCAGGGCGGTACCGGTACACTCGATGAGGTCGCGTATAGCTTTTCCCTCTTTGTTGCCCCGTTACAGGTGATTGGCAGCATTTTAGGTACGGTCCTGCTGCTGCTCGCATTTATTCCGGTGATTAACGTCCTGGCAGCCATCATCGGGCTGGTGGTGGCCATTGCTATTTTGGTATTTGAGATTCGGCTGGGTCATATGGCGGTCGAATCGAGTATGAATATCACGGACTCGGGGCGGGCTTGGCGTGTGCTGATTATGGCTGCTGTCGCGACCTTTATCGTCAGCTTTTTGATCACCGCGGTCTTTCGCATCTAATCGTCACCGGCCACGTCACATGATACGGTCTTGCCGTTTTATGAAAGGAAAGAAAGCATGTCACCTATGGTTCGCGCTGGCCTGCTCTTTGGCGTTGCCTCCGTCGCGGCCTTCGTTGCAAGCTTCTTCATTCGCATCCCATTCATCAACCTCATTCTGGCCTACGGCTCGGTGATCGCTTTAGGTTGGGGTGCCGGCTATACTGCCGCGAAAGGGAGTGGTAGCTTGCAGGGTCAGGGAACTGGG
>JBBRHB010000383.1:0-5307 GCA_038223355.1 Chloroflexales bacterium | reverse complement strand
GCACGTAGCTCTTATTAGTCCGGAGATGGAAGGAGTCGAGCATCATGGATCAGGCCACATGCACGGATGACGTCAAAACACTCGGGGAAAAAATAAAAGATATTCGTATCGCTATGCTCACGACCCAAGCGGACAATGGCGCCTTACGCAGCCGTCCAATGGCCACCCAAGAGCTAGAGTTCGACGGCGACTTATGGTTCTTTACCTACGCCTCAACGCCCAAGGTTGATGAGGTTAAGCAGGATCAGCATGTTAATCTGAGCTATGCGAAGCCTGACGACAACCTATACGTTTCGGTCAGTGGCACAGCGAATCTGGTACACGACCGCCAGAAGATGGAGCAACTTTGGAAGCCCATCTTGAAGACCTGGTTTCCCAAAGGCTTGGAAGATCCGGATCTTGCGTTGCTCAAGGTCGGTGTAACGAAAGCTGAGTATTGGGAGACGACCGCGGGCACAGTTCAGATCCTGGCAGGCTTCGTGAAGGCAGCGGTAACAGGTCAGCCCGCCGACATTGGTGAAAATAAGCAGCTTGATCTGCAGCACGGCACCTAGCCCTTCACCCGGCGGTCAATAGTAAGCGCGCTCACCATACGGCGAGCGCGCTTACTATTGACCGAGCTTATTTACGCTCCAACGGTATTCGAGCTTTGGTAGAGCGAACCCACCTGCTTGTTGCTCGTCACCTGCTTGGCAAGGTCGGGCGACACCGGGCCAACGTCGTCGCTAACATCTTTAATAACCAGTGCTGGCATCACGCTGGCAATCGCCTGAGCGTTATGAACACAATCCTGAAGATGCTGTTCAGCCAAAGTTGCTGTCTCTTGATCGTTCAGAGCTAAGGCCGTCGTTTGCAGCATAATGTAGGCAATCACCGCATGATTTGTGGCGGTGTAGCTGTCGCGTAGTGCCTTTGAAACCTGTTGTGGACGCACCGAGTCGATCGCACCGGCCGCCACGCCAAATAAAGCGCCGACCGCCGTTTTCACGGCATCTGTTACCGTCTTCTGGGGGTGGCCGAGTTCTTTAACCCGCGCATCGAGTGCCGTTTCATGGCGCCGAGCGGTGTCAACCAGTTGCTGTACGACCTGATGAGCTTCTGGCACATCTTTGGTCAATTCGAGTTGGCGTTCAAATGGTTCAAGCATGTGATGCTCAAGTGCGTGCATATCGCCAACGTAGGTCGTCAATGTCCGGTTTTTGTCGTCCATGGATAAAAACTCCTTCTTCTTAACGTCTCAGAGTAAGCAAAAATAATGCCGCGGATTACCGTATCTTCGGTGTGACGCCGCAGTTAATGACTTTAGGTGGTCGTTGCTCCCGGCTGCACGTGCTCTTGTGAGCCCAATGATGCTTCACCCGGATGGTCGGCCTTCAAGTTCTCTGCCGGGATTTCCGCGCGGACATCAGCAACTGAGCTAAGCAAGATATCAAGAACCCCGCTATCCCGCGCCATTTTAACCGCTTGGTTCGTAATCAACTCGCCAGCATTCAAAATCACGTTATCTTGTGGATCGAGAATAACGCGGTCGGTGGGTCGGCCTAGCGCTGCGTTGATCCGCTGTTCTTCCAGCTTTTCGGCTGCATGCTCTTGCGCACCGCCAACCGTCTCTTTCAGCTTCTCCCACAAGTTCGTTGCACCTTGCGTAACGTTTTGGGTCCCTTGTTGTACACTTTCGGCGGCCTGTTGACCAGACGCTCGCGCCGTATTGCCAGCAACTTGGGTCACTGTCAACCCTGTCGCATCCAATAAATCGTTTTCGGCGTGGTAGGTGCGGGCCCGGTTGATGACCTGCTCAGTCACAATTTGGCCGGGAGCAGCGATCATGAGCCCTTCTTCGGTGCGAACGGCATGATTGACTCGCTTGCCAATCGCTTGATCAAGGGCCGGGCCAGCAAGGGCATCTTGCACATCAGCGGCCTTGGCGGAGACAGTTTCACTTGCATCCTGGAAAGCTGCCTTAACACCCCCAACTTGCTCTTCCATCAAGTCCGCCGTTTCGGGAGGCACAAAGGCTACATCCTCACCAATTTTAAGCGTCTGAGGTGCCGGAATGAACGAGCGACCGGTATAGCTATCGGCAAACAGCCCACCAGACGCCTCGTAGCCCTCGACGGTCCCATTATGCTCATCGAAGTATAGATCTGTCAGGGTCCCGAGATCCCGCCCGTCAGTAGTTACAATCTTCGTCCCTTTCAGCACATTGTTGCGAGCCAGGATCGAGCGAAAGCGCTGGTCGCTATCACTACTAATAATCACCTTTTTGCTTGGCACGATCACAGCATCGGGACCAATCGCTTGAACACTGGTTAAAGGTAGAACTCGAGCCGTGCTGAACCACCCGCCTTCATCGACCACAAAGCCCAATAGTTGATTGTTCTGCTGGTCAAAGACAACGTCTTGAATTTTTTCAAACTGCTCGCCTGTGTCGAAGCTCACGACCGGCTTGCCAATAAGATCACTACCTTTGCGCATCGCTTAAGACTCCTACCTCGTAGTCGGGATAACGTGCACCACGCCGAGCACTTGCAAGAGCACGAGCACAACCACAATCACCAAGATGGCAGTGATGATATACATTCCTAGATCCGATTGTTTTCCGGCAAGCCGCGGCATACTGTCGCTCCTCTCTATAACCCATGACTACTATTTCAAGCAATGTGCAGGCCATGAACGCAGTACAACTAAATGCTGGCACGAAAACCGCAGTGAGGAACGGTCATAGAACTAAGGAGTCAGTGATGACCAACGAACCATTCGATCCTGCCGCTGAGGCCATTGATCAGGCCGAGCGGAGCGAAGTGGCATATGAGGGCCACGAGAGCCACAGCGTCGAGTTTGAGGACGGTAAGTACAACAGCAAACACTTGCAGACCATTCCAACCGAAGGTCGTAGCGGCAGCTACGAAACCAACAATGAGGGTGGTTATGGGAATTCCCAAAAGGATCTCGGTGACCACACGCACGTAGCTGAAGGCTCGACCAGCCCTGCCGGCGGGCAGCCTGCCCCACGACCTACTACATCAGATCTGGGAGGCGCGGATGACGAGTCGCCTAACTCGTCTGTCCAACGTAACCAGCAGCTTGACAGCGGCCAGGGCGTCTGAAGTGCAGCAGTACAGCTTCATGCCTTGAGCCACTTGCTGTATACGTAAGGTTGGCTTTGTCCTTCCAACAGCGGCAAGATAATGACCTCGCCACCGATGTCTTGTACAACATCCGCTTCAGGGAGATCATCCAACCGGTAATCGCCACCTTTAACATGGATGTGCGGTCGGACAG
Organism: Chloroflexales bacterium; assembly: GCA_038223355.1. GTDB lineage: Bacteria > Chloroflexota > Chloroflexia > Chloroflexales > Kallotenuaceae > JACDGP01. The sequence goes on along the minus strand of JBBRHB010000383.1, from coordinate 2,025 downwards.
CTTGGATGATCTCCCGGGGCGTTAGCTCATCAAAAAGCACGACGTGCTCGACATAGTCGAGCGCTGCGAGGGCCGCTAGACGTTCACTTTCGGGAAAGCTTGCTGGCGTGCCTCGTCGTGCGAGCACTCCCTGATCGCTGTTAATGCCTACGACCAGTACATCACCAAGCTGCCTAGCAGCCCGCAGAAAGGCCATGTGTCCACTGTTAAGACCGTCGAAGACCCCATTGGTAAAGACGATGCGTTTGCCGGCGTCGCGATAGCGGGCGAGGGTCGGTGACAGTTCAGCTGCTACTCCGGGCGTGAGGCCACTCTGGGCTAGCCGCTGTAAGAGTTCATGCGACGAAACGGTTGCAGTATCCGCTTTGCTGACGGCGACTGCAGCTGCCTCAGCTGCTAATTCGGCGGCCACACGTATCGGTGCACCGGCAGCGAGAGCTAGTGTCAGCGTTGCTGTGAAGGTATCTCCTGCGCCCGAGACGTGCGGGTTAGGTACGGCTCGGGCCGCGACACGATACATTGGCTGGCCCGTCTCGAACAAGAGTGACCCGCGTGCCCCTAGCGTTACTAAAGCCCAGGTCGAGCCGACATGCTCTAGCAACTGCTGTCCCAGCGCTTCAAGTTCGTCGCTAGCCAAATGGTCGATGTCACGAGCAGTCCAGCCAAGCGCCTTCTGGGCCTCCAAATGGTTAGGCGTAATCACACTGGCTGCCATCCCGCGATAAACCGGCAAATTTTTGGAGTCTACGACCACGAGCCGGTTGTACTGCCGTTTTAATCGGCTGATTACGGCGATTATCCGTTCGTTGAGAACACCATAACAATAGTCCGCTATAATCACAGCATTACACTGCTGAAAACCAGCCGCGAGGCGCTCAAGGAGTTCCGCCTCAACCACTGACGTGAGTGGTTGCTGGTCGCCTTCGTCCCAACGCACCACGTACTGCTGATCGGCCATGATCCGCAACTTGGTGAGCGTTGTACGCCCCTGCTCAACCACGAGTTGCCCCTCGATGCTCCGTGCCTGTAGCTCAGCCTGTAGGCTGCGGCCGGCGTAATCGGCTCCAACGACGCTCAGGCAACATACCTTACCGCCAAGGGCTGCCACGTTGGCCGCCGCATTTGCCGCTCCGCCAGGATACTGATGCTTGCGCCCACTATGCACAACCGGCACCGGTCCCTCTGGACTAATGCGCTCTGCACGACCGTTATAGTAGCAGTCAAGCATGACATCACCCACTACCAACACGTGTTGCTGTCGAAAGCGGCCAACAAGCTGTACCATATCAAATGACGACACGAGCGCTCTCTCCAACAAAGCCAGTAGCACGGGCAAACAGCCTCTGCAGCAAAAGTTGTGCCAGTTATTTGTGTCGGCTGGCCACGCATCGTTTGGGCTGGATACTTGTGGCATGGCTTGTGCTGATATGATCTCGCTTGCAGTCAACGATGACACGTCTGTTTCCCTGTTGCTTTGCACCCTGTGAAGCATATCAGAGAGGTCATTGTGCAACTGACTCCAACACATTTTGAGCAAGTTGCTGAAGCTGTAACCGAGCGTGGTGCCGCGCTTTTAAGTGCGTGTATTTCTGTTGTTGACGCTCAAGGTATTGTCATCAAGAGTAGTGATCCGAAGCTTATTGGCTTTGCCCTTGGCACGTCCGAAGGCGATGTCTCCATTGTGCGTGTGCCAATGCAGTCGGATGGTAACCGCGGTGAGGTCGTAGTTCGGGACCTGCCAGCTGGCGAGGCCATCCCGCAACGCCTCACACGCGAGCTGATCGAGTTAATGATTAACCAGACCAAGCTTGCCCTGCGCCTACCTAACCAGCACGATTTTAAGGATCGATTTATCTATAATTTATTACATGGCCTGACCAAAGATGAGGAGGCGATCTTACGCGAGGCGCGCATGCTCGGGATGGATTTTGAGCCCCCACGTGCAGTGATTTTGATCGATGCTACTGATTACATTCAAGGACCTACCCTCGATCAAGCTGAGTCCGCCGACGTACAGATTCGCCG
>JBBRHB010000382.1:0-5326 GCA_038223355.1 Chloroflexales bacterium | reverse complement strand
CGTCTCCTTCACAATCGTTTTGCCTCGGCGTCAAGCATGGTGAGGAACGGCGCAGCTTCCTCCGGCGCAAGGGCGCGGCTGACGTCTTCGGCCAGCAGTTGGAGATCGTCCTGCAGCTGCGACGCAGCCAGGCCACGTCTGCCGAGAAAACCGCTCAGCCAATCCACATAGCCGCGGAAGTAGCCTGGTTGCGCCGTGCCCACGGCAACGCACAGATAATACAGATGATACTGGACAACTTCCTGGCATCGGCTCATCCCCTGCGAACCAAACTGCTGCGTCCAGAAGGGATCGCGTGCCACCATGCGCGCGGTGACTGCCTGGGCGACTGCGGATTCCCGCGCCAAGAGCGCCGCACAGGCAGGATGCCAATACAGGAGCCCAGCGGCACCGGCGTCCTGCTATGGCGCCATAGCAGGCCACGCCTCCGGCGCCAATTGTTGGAGATGGTACGCGAGGCGCTCAAGGTTTTGCCGGATATGCTGCGTACACATCCCGCGCGGTATCAGCAGCGCCTGCACCCAACGATAGTAGTCGGTCAGCGTCGGCAGACTATCGACCCGAATCGCCGCGATCAGGAAGTCGAGATGATAGTTAATGTCCTGCCGGGCGAACTGTCGCCCGCGCTCGCCGTAACGATCGTCCCAGAACGGATTGCGGTAGAGATCGGTCAGGACGGCATCGACCAGTGATGCCCGTACGGCTTCGATGGCCGCCGCCACCGCCTGGCGTTGTGCATAGTCCATCGCTTTATACCTCTCCTTCTACAGGAAACAGTGCGGTGGCCTGCCGCACAGCATCGGCTGCATCCCGTGCGCTAAAGCTCACACCCAGCGCGGTGTAGAGCGCCGGCTGCTGCATGAAGGGCCTACCGCCCACCATCACCGGTATCCCATCCAGGCCGTACGAACTAAGGGCGTTAACGAAGGTAGTGATCGTGGGCAGATGATAAACCATTTGCGCGGAGAGGCCGAGCAGATCGGCCTGCGTCTCACGCGCCATGGCGATGAAGGTCTCAGTGGGCACGCTGGCCCCGAGGTAGGCCACAGTCCAACCGGCCTGCTCAAAGAAGTCGGTGACCATCTGGCTGCCGACGCGATGAGGTTCCTGATCGACGCAGCCGAGCAGGAGTGTGCCCCGGCGCTCTACGTGCGGTTTAAAGAGCGGATGGAGCTCGCCCATCTCACGCTCGATGATCGCGGTCGCCAGATGCTCCTGGGCCACACTGACCATGTTGACTTGCCACATCCGACCGATTTCGTAGGCCACGGGCTGGAAGACGTCCAGGTAAAGCTGCCCCGCCGTGAAATGCCGGTCAAGCGCGGCCTCAACGACCTGGTCTGCGGCCCGACCGCTGCCCAAGCGCAAGGCATCAAGATACGCGCCCCGCAAGAGGCGTAGATGCTCCATGGTCGGACTGGCGTCAAGTTGCTGCCTAAGTATTATATTGTCTCCCTGCTTGAGCGCGTCATCGAGCGGCTTGATTACGTAGAGCGCAATTTTACCAACGGCAGTTCGACCCAAAAGGTGCTGCCATTCCCGACGACACTCTGCACTCCGCTCCTGCCGCCCATCGCTTCGATCAGCCGCTTGGAGTGCACCAATCCGAGCCCGGTGCCGTCGACCATCGTCTGCCGTTCGACATCCAGACGGTCGAAGGGAGTAAAGAGCCGGGGCAGCAGTTCCGCCGCGATACCGGCACCTGTATCATGAACTTCCACGCGCAGCCGGTCGTTCGGAGCCGGCGCGCAGCTCACCTGGACGGTGCCGCCCGTACGATTGTACTTGATGGCATTGGCCAACAAGTTCAAGAGCACCTGCATGAGCCGCTGCTGATCGGCCAGGACCTGCCGGTGACCGTTCTGGTCACAAGCCGCGTTGAGCGTCACAGTATACTGTGCGGCGACCGGAGCGAGCAGGGCGATGGCCTCCGCCACGACGTCGCCAACGTCGACCGGCTCCGGTAAGATGGCGAGGCCCCCACTCTCGACGGCGGTGATATCGAGCACCTCGTTAATGAGTGCCAGCAAGTGGCGACCGCCCGTGAGGATCTGATCGACGCTCTCCCTATCACCAGGCCCAAGCTCCTCCATCTCTAGAAGTTGGGCGAAGCCAAGAATGGCATTGAGCGGCGTGCGCAACTCATGGCTCATGCGCGAGAGAAACTCGCTCTTGGCGGCGTTGGCACGCTCGGCTGTGACTATCGCCTCGCGCAGATGTTGCTCACCGGCCCGCAGCACACTCTCGATCCCCTGCCGTGCGACCATTTCGTCCCGCAACTCGGTGTTCGCACGGCTAAGCTCCGCCGTGCGCGCGTTCACCCGCGCTTCCAGCAACTGATTGGCCTTCTGCAACGCCGCTTCGGCCCCTCCAGTTGCAGCAGCGCACCTTCCAGTTCCTGGTTGGTTGTCGCAAGGCGAATAGTCAGGTCGAGGCCGGCGGAAAGATCGCGCCCGATCACGCCGATACCGCGCAGCGCGCCGCTCGCCTCGCGCAGCAGCACCGTCGCATAGCTGATCAGCACAGGAGGTGCGCCGGGCCGCCAATGGCTCAGTTCCCAGTCAGTGACGGCTCCTTCGGCCAGGGTGCGCGCCAGCAACAGGCCGGCCTTAGTCTGACTACCGGGCTCCAGCACAGCCTGGAACGGCACTCCGACGAGTTCGTGGGCCGGACGGCCATACAGCGTCGCAGTGGCAGGGTTAGCATCCGTAATGCGCCCTTCCAGATCGAGCAGGAGCATTAAGTATGATGTCCCATTAACGAGCGCCGCGTAGCCCATAGTCAGCTCATCCAGCTCAGTATGGATCAGAGTATAATCTCAGCGATAGACCGAGGACAAATGTATGTTAGACCTCATGTTGCCGCAACCGCTGGTCAGTCTGCGGCAGAACCTTGAAGATATTGTCGCTGAAATTGAGACAAAAGCTAGTTATGGTGCTGTTCTGCTGTCAGCGACGCAAGGATTGCGCATTGTTGTCGAAGATCGCGAAGAACGGATCACCGAACAGACACCAACGGCAGGCACCGTTATTACTGCATTTGATGGTACGACGCTACATGAGGCGGCGGTAGGTGGCTTTGACCGGACGAGCATCAGCGCGAGTGCTCGCAAGCTGGTGGGCATGCTCAAGCCGACCGGACAATATATGATCGATCCGGGACCCGCGCGCCAGGGCAACTGGCAAACAACGATGCGCGAGTCGCCGGAAGGGCTAACGACTGAAGAAAAGCTGGAGCGTTGCCGTGAACTGCATCGTCGCGTCCGGAGGCTGGACGAGCGCATCGTTAATGTCGAGATTTCGTACAAGGAGCTCGGTGAGTTCACGATCTTTCGTAATCGCACTGCAGATCTCGGTCAGCGCGTCCAGCGCCTCCGCTTGGCCGTCGTCGTTCTGGTCAGTGGACCGAACGGCGTGCGCTATGATTATCTCAGCAAAGATTTTACCGGCGGCTGGGAAGCACTAACCTATACCGACGACGAGCTGCAGAGTGTTGTAGACAATGCCCTAGCGTTGACGCATGCCGAACGGATCGAGCCAGGCGAGTATATCATTATTACCTCGCCGGGTGTGACCGGCACGATTTGTCATGAGTCGTTTGGCCATGGCGTCGAAACCGATATGTTTCTCAAAGAACGCGCCCGGGCGGCGCACTTCATTGATCAGGTTGTGGGCTCGTCGCTGGTCAATATTTATGATGATCCCAGCGTACCGGGGGCCTATAGCTCGTATTTCTTTGATGACGAAGGGATGCTGGCAGTACCGACGCACATTGTTGAAAACGGTATCTTCCGCCGTGGTATCACCGACTTGTACTCCGCGACCGCGCTCGGCATTCCACGCTCAGCGAATGGTCGGCGTCAGGATTTCAGTCGTAAAGCCTATGCACGAATGAGCAACACCTTCTTCGGTGCCGGAACGACGCCCGTCGCCAATCTGTTCGCGCAAGTGGAGCACGGTATCTACCTCGAAAAGTGGTCCTCAGGGATGGAAGACCCGCAGGGCTGGGGCATCCAGGTTACTTGTCACTTCGGCCATGAGATTCGCAACGGCAAAGTAACGGAGCGTATCTTTGCACCAATCGGGATTAGCGGCTATGTGCCCGACGTGCTGCAAAGCATTCGGGCGGTCGGTGATGATCTACAGCTTGACGGTGGGACGTGTGGTAAAGGCCATAAAGAATGGGCTACCAACGCCTCGGGTGGACCCCACCTGCTCTTGAAAGCGAGGCTCGGCTAATGCTGGACGAAGTCATGGCGGCCTTGCGTGGTCGCACTGATATTTTTGGCTGGAGTGTACGCGAAATAAGCCGTAGCGGCGTGCAAGTGTATATGGTGCCGCAGGCTGTTGAAGCACGCCGCAGTGTCAGCGAACGACGCTATGCTATTGATGTGGTACGGCAGACGCCCAGCGCGGATGGCACGATGACGATGGGCAATGGCAATGTAACCTTATTGCCCGGCGAGCCGATTGCGCCCGCCCTGGAACGTGCCGTTAGCATGGCAGGCCTGGTCCATAACCAGCTTTATAGCCTGCCACTGCCACACGAACTGCCCGAGGTGATGAGCGCCGATCCGGCAATCCTGGCAGATGCGAATGCCACACTTGATAGCCTGCTAAGCCGGTTGCGGGCAGCTGTCGCCGAACTGCCGACCATACGCTTGACCGCAGCCGAGTTCGCCAGCGAAGAGCAGCAGATCCATCTTTGTACCAGTACCGGGATCGATGCGACGCGGAGTGAAACCATTGTCACTGCCGAGTGGGTGCTCGTGTGCCGGGAAGGCGACCGTGAAACTGAAGCCTTTGTTGAAATGACACGCCGTCGGGCGGAGGAGATACCGATCGAGGCCGAGGTTAGCCGTCGAGCGCAGTATGCCCTTGACGGCCTGCGTACCACGCCACCACCACAGTGGAGCGGTCCGGTGGTCCTACGAGACGACACGCTGGCGACCTTCCTGCATGGCGGTGTTTTACAAACATTGGGTAGCGCGCAGGCTAAATACGGTCAGGCTTCGCCTTGGGAAGTTGGGCAGTCTGTCTTTCCCGAAGCAGTGAAGGGTGAACCGCTAACGGTCTTCGCGACACAGCACATGCCATATGGTAACCACGCCAAGCGTTTCGATGACGAGGGATTACCAGGCCAACGCGTGCCGCTGATCGTTGATAATGTGCTCCAAACCTTCATGGCCGATCAGCGCTACGCCGACTACCTCCAACTCGTCCCAACGGGCGCCTTTGGCGACATCGAAGTGCCGGCGGGCGTCACACCGGCGAGTGCATTGCTGGAGGAACCGTATGTCGAGATTGCTACGTTCTCCTGGTTTTAT
>JBBRHB010000381.1:0-5338 GCA_038223355.1 Chloroflexales bacterium | reverse complement strand
CGTCTGCAGCGCGCAGTGTTGCGCTCTGGACCGGTTGGATGATGGCACTGTGCTATAGCCTGGCAAGCTTCAGCTTCTTTCTGCTTTCAGAAACGTTGTTTATGGCGCTGCTGTTTGCGGCATTCCTCGCCCTGACGATCTGGGCGGAGTCTGGCGCGTGGCACTGGTTGATCGCCGGCGGCGTCCTGCTCGGCATGGGGTCGCTGACGCGGGCGCTGCTGGCGGGTACACTACCATTGGTCGCACTATGGGTGTGGTGGGTTGCACAGCAACGAGTAGTAGAGCGGGCTAGGTTGCTGCCGCGTCTCGCTCGCTCAGCCATCGTTCCGCTGCTCCTGACCTTCATTGTTTCGGCGATGATTTTGCCGTGGAGCATCTATAACACGCGCTTTTTCGGGGCCAAGCACCTTATCCTAATCGATACGACCGGTGGCTATAACGCCTGGTATGGCGCACTGCATAATCAAAAGATCGTTCATGATACATTGGCTAACATCCCGGATCAGAGCGAACGTCAAGCTGAGGCGTATCATCAGGCTTGGTTGGTTTTCGCCGGCGACCCGGGTGGCTTCGCGCTCAAAGCCGGGCGGGAACTGCTTAATCTGCTGCTCGTTAACTTCGGCGGGATCGAGCGTTTAACCGCCGGCTATACCAATGGCGATACGCCGATCCCGCATCTGCTAGGGCTGCTAAGCGACGATGTGCTGTATGTGCTGGCTGCACCGCTGGCTGTGCTGGGGCTGTTCCGCAAGCAAGGACGCTCCGGCAAAGGGTTAGCGTTGATCTGGCTGTGCTATAACCTCGTTACCGGCCCGTTGTTCTTTACCATTAACCGCTTTCGCTTGCCGCTACTGCCAGTCCTCTTTATGTATGCTGCGTGCGGTTTGGCACAATGGCGGGCTGGGTGGAATAGCCGTAGCCGTCGAGCCACCGGTTTGGTAACCGGGGCCGGGCTTGGTCTATTCCTGGTGTCCTCATTAATATGGGATCTCCCAACGAGTGCTTTAACGACATGTACGGGCAACCTCTGCGTTATCGCCGGCAGTATCAAGGCACGGTCGGTGGCCGTCGAATGTGATCGGGCATGGCAGATGGTGTGGCAAGGCAAACTAGCCGAGGCGCAGGCGATTGTAGATCAAGGAGTCGCTCGCCAAGCATTGCCTTGTTTTGCACTGGTGCAGGCACGACTTGATCAGCGGAGCGGGGCCGTGGACAAGGCCTTGGGCCTGCTCGGTCGTTCATCGGATGATGATGTTACATTGCGTAATGCACGCGTGCTGATGCTTCAAGGTGATATTCTGCGCGCCCAAGGGAAAATGAACGAGGCCCGTGATGTGTGGGTACCGCGTCAGGTTGATCTTATCAACGATCTTGACTGGGCCTGGCACTATCTCGAACCCACACCGACGAAACGCATTGAGGTAGGTCATGGAGCAGACCTGGGATTGATTAACGGCTTTGGCCGGCGTGAGCATCCCGATGCCAAAGATCCGTTTGGTTCGGGCTATCGCTGGACCGAGCCGGTGGCTCTTCTCAAATTTCCGCAAGCGGGAAGCGGTAAGCCGCAGGTCCTGCGGATGGAGGTCAATGGCTACCGTCCGGCGGGTGAGGCGGCGGCAGTTGTGACGATTACCCAGGGCAAAAAGGAGCTTGTGCGCCAGCAAGTTCCACCCGGCTGGAGCGAGGTACGGGTCACACTGCCAGCTACACCTCCCGGTCAAGACGTCGTCGTCCAGCTTGCTTCCAGCTTCTTTGTGCCGAGCCCGGATGCTGCGGCGAGCGATCAACCTTTACGCATGCGTGGCGTTGAAATGCGTTTGGCCGAACTCGTGGACGAGGCGCGCTGATGACCATGCGCCGGCGGGAGGGGACGCTGCTCGTCGTAGCCGTGGGGCTCGGACTGGCGCTCCGGCTGGTGGTATGGCGCTGGCATGAACGCTACCCACTGGGCGGTGACGAGGCGGCTTACTTCAACCAGGCGCTGACGTGGCTGCAAGGCAAAGGTTACCAGGAACTGCCGTTGATGCGGCCGCCGGGGTATACCGTTTTCCTGGCGGTGGTCTTTAAACTATTCGATTCACAGGTTCAGCGCGTACGCTTGGTGCAGGCACTCTTGAGCACCGCAACAATTGGGGCAGTGTGGTGGCTTGCGCAGTACTTCAGGACTGCCAATCAGAGTGGGGAGCAAGCTGACGGTCATCGTCAGAGCGGCGTTGCATGGGCCGTGGCTGCCGTCGCCGCATTGCTTGCGGCGTGTAACTTTACTCTAGCCGTCAATGCCACCGAGCTTCTGACCGAAACACTGTTTGTGGGGGGGCTGACTGTCGCCCTGGCGCTACTGCTTGGTGCGGATAGACGCAACAGTATCGGATGGGCGGCGACGGCGGGAGTGATCGTCGGCGCGCTGGTCTTACTGCGTTCGGTCGCATTGCCACTTGTGCCGCTGGGGATCGTCTGGTTGTTGGTGCGTCATCGGGCATGGCGGCAGTGGCGCTGGCGACTGGCGGCGGCCTTCGGTCTGCTATCGCTCTTGGTGATTCTGCCATGGACGGTGCGCAATGCCCTGCGCTACCATGCCCTAATCGTCGTTGATACGACCGGAGCCGAGAATTTGTGGCTCGACAATGATCCGGCCGGTCGTGAGGCCGTTAAGCGCCAGTTGTATGCCCTGGGCGATAACCGATCTGCCCGGCAACGGCTGGCAACTCAACAGGGGCTCCAGGCCATTTTGAAGGCGCCGGATCAGTTGCTGGCGAAAGGCTGGCGCGAGGCGCAAAACCTCGTGGCTCTGGAATACTTCGATGACCTGCGAACGCGCCCTGCGATATGGGTGCCGCCGGTGGAAGTATGGCTACGGCTGCTCGGCGGCGACGGGTTGTGGCTGCTGTTGATGATCAGTGGGAGCGTAGGCGTATGGTTGCATCCGGATCGTCGTCTGCGCTGGCTGCTGGGGCCGTGGGTCGCTTATATCCTTGTAACAAATCTGTTGTTTCACGTCGAACTGCGCTACCGGTTGCCCTTGTACCCTGTACTGTTGCCCTATACCGCGTGGTCGTTGTGCATGCTCCGTGGGCACAGGATGCACCAGCCTGCCAGGAGTTTGGGAGCGGTCGTCTCCATCGCGACGTTGGGGTTGCTTTTGATGCTACACCGCCCGTATCCACAAGAAACGGTCATGCTGGTACGTAAGCACTGGGCGTTGTGGCGGGGCGACGCGGCTACGGCACTCCAACTCGATCCCACATCGGCATTGGCACGGGTGGCGCTGGCACAACAGACACGCGGACGCAGTGAGCAGACTGCCTTAGCCTTGCTCGACGCCGCTATCCGGGTTAAACCCGATCATCCGTATGCGCACCTACTACGCGGCGATATCCTGCGTAAGGTCTACAATAGTGCCTCCGCATTGTACGAGTTTACCTGGGAAACGCACTCTTTGGAAGACTTGCAGCGCTGGAGTTGGCAGAATTTCACGACCCCGGCTCCCCAACGCATCGAGCTTGGAAATGATGACCTTGGCTGGATCCAGGGCTTTTATGCGCGTGCTGCCGGGGAGCAGGGCTTCCGCTGGACGACGGGGCAGGCGTTGCTAAAGTGTCCTGCGCTGAGTGGACCGGCTCATCTCCAACTAAGGGTACGTAGTGACCGCGATGCGTACTCATCTCCCATCAGCCTTGCGATCCGCCTCTTCGATATGACCGGGCGCGTGCAGCCCGTCACTCTCGGTGTTGTCATGGTCGGCGGTGGCTGGCAAATCGTTGATCTCCCGGTCTCCAGCGTGCCCGCGGCAGCCGTGCTCCAGCTTAGCAGCCCAACCTTCCGTCCGCGGGATGCGAATCGAGCCAGCAATGATAATCGCGCGCTGGGCGTTGAGGTGGCGACGGTGGCTTGGACGGCGACACATTGACTCTCTGATCAGGCAAACAACTGCGCAGATTGCTCGATCCAACTAACCTGAAGTATTGCGTTTTTATACACTATGTGTGGTGTCCTTGATGAGACGGGCCGGGCTTGGTCGGGACGCTGGGCTACGCGATGTACGGTTGGTCGGCAGGATCTGCGGTGACTGATCGGAGGGCACGAAGCGTGTCGTGGACGAGTTCGGAAAGTGGTTGCTCGCCGTCTTGGTCCAGCCAGCGGCTTATCGTGACGCTGAAGACGGCTACTGCGAGCTGGGCGGCGAGAATCGAGGCCAGCTCGTCGAAGCCGCGATCCCGGAACCCCCGGCTGATTGCTTCTGACAGTGTGGAGAGTTTCCGCAGCTCGCGCTCGCGCAGGCCCTCGTCCGTCTGAACGACGGCACGGCGTGTCCTCAGGTACTCGAGTTGGCCTTCGAACCTGGTCGCCGCAACCGTCTCAAGTCCGTAGGCGATCAACATCATCGGGCCAAACGAAGCCGGGGCATCTGCCACGAGTCGTGCGACTACTGCAGGAAGTTCCTCCTCGCCCGCGAAGAGCACCTCGCGCTTGTCGGCAAAGTGACGGAAGAACGAGCGAGTCGTGAGGCCGGCCCGAGCAGTGATCTGTGGAACGGTCGTCTCCGCGAAGCCCTGTTCGATGAACAATTCGAGGGCTGCGCGCTCCAACCGCTCACGTGCGTTTGGTTGCCATCTACTCACATTGCCATTGTACTTGACGACACGGCGTGTCGTCAAGTACAATGGTGATAACATGCAGTGTCGTCAGACTGGCGACGCGATGACCGGAGATGAAGGGAGCTATGCGATGAATAACGAGGTGTGGGTGCTGGGCGCGACCGGCCGGACAGGGCGCGCGATTGCGGCGCGACTGCACGAGCGGGGGGTCTCGCTCGTGCTAGTCGGCCGCGACCGCGAACGTCTTGGGAGCCTTGTCGCTGAGCTCGGTGGCGCACCGCAGTTGCTAGCGGGCACACTCGAGTCATCCCTAGCCGAGCTTACTCGAAATGCCCCTGCCGTGGTGGTCAACACCGTCGGCCCGTTTACAACCACCGCCCTCCAGGTCGCCCGGGCGTGCCCTCCTGGGACCCATTACGTCGACATAGCGAACGAACTATCAGCCGTAGAGAAGATCTTGGGACTCGACCGTCAAGCTGCTGCCGCGAACCAGGTGTTCGTCACTGGCGCCGGCTACGGCGTTCTCGCAACCGAGAGTGTGGTGTTGCGCCTGTGCAAAGGTCAACCACCGGCGACACGGGTCCGCGTCGACGCGCTACCATCAATTGCCGTAGAAGCTGGTGTTATCGGCCGCGCCCTTGCTGCAACCGTCGTGGAGATCGTGAGTTTTGGCGGTCGCGAGGTGCGGCACGGACACCTCGTCCGCTCCCGAACGGCTGCGCACGTCGTTCGGGTAACTACTC
>JBBRHB010000380.1:0-5359 GCA_038223355.1 Chloroflexales bacterium | reverse complement strand
CAACTGGCTACCCGCGTTATTACCCCACGGCTCAGCGTGGCACCCAAGTATGTGGCGGGACCACCGAAACGGTTTGCCCAAGGTTGCGGAGCAGTTCTTTCGCTCCTTGCACTTGCGTTGGCCTTCGGATTTGGACTTTCTGGCGTAGCCTATATCCTAATGGGCATCCTTGCAGTACTCGCGACGCTCGAATCAGTCTTTGCCTTTTGTGTGGGGTGCAAGATTTTTGGCGTGCTTATGGCGCTTCATATCATTCCACAATCTGTCTGTGTGGAGTGCGCAAACATCTGGAGCCGGCCCAACCTGCAAGGCTAAGGCCCAGCGAGCGACCAGACCTTGAGCAAAGAATAACGATTGGGCGACAGTGGCAGGGAGGTTAGAAATGAGGGAGAGTGGGGACTTCGACATCGGCCGACTCCCGATCTTGATCATGCAGCCCTGCGCCGCTTTCGATCAGCTGGGTCAACCGCTTGGTAAATCGTGCCGCCGGAGCGCCGTTGATGAGATCGTGGTCAAGGGTCAGGGTCAGGCATAAGTACTCGCGTGGCTCGATGCGTGCCCCGACCAGGCCGGGTTTGCGCGCCAGCCCCCCGATGGCTAGCGTGAGTGTATGAGCCATGGGAGCAATGCCCCACCCAGCGCCGTGCCCAAACATGCCCACTGCTGTCACCCCCACCGTCCCCGTGAGGCGCTTGCGGCGGTATGGATCGCGGAGCGCGCAGGCCCAGACCAAGCGCCGGAGCGCGGCGGGCAGTTTCAGCCACACGGATAGCCCGTGCACGAGCAGCGGTTGCAGCCACCGCGGGAGGGAGCGCACTGCGATTGCGGCCGGGGCCTCATGCTGCGCCGTCCGGATTTCCTGCTGAATCTGGCCCAAGCTCTTTGTATTGGCCGCCCGGATGATGTGGGGCACCGGGATCTTGGCCCCATTTACTTCCCGCTCCACCATGTTGCCCACATCTACATCTGCGAACAGCACCAGCCGCCGACCCCCCCAGCGATAGGCCTGCATCGTCTTGTCCTCATCAATGGCGCGTGCGAGGCAGAAAATGATGAATGTAGTCATCGATAGTGGCGCTCCGGTCCGGGTGCGATACGCCCGGATGGCACGGCGCGCGTCGGTGACATCAACTTCGATCAAACCGTACATCGTGTGCCGGCGATGGTTTAGTTCGAACCAGTCGATAGCCTGCTGCTGGAGCGGAGGAAACGGCACGATATCGTTCGCGGTCTGGCTCCTGGTCATGGTTCTACCTCCCTTGGTGGCCCCTTGTGGGTAGATATTAGGAACCGCTGCGAGACAAAGCGACCTGCTACTCTGACAACTGAAGCCGGTCGTCCATGCGCAGGATATACTACCCCGCAGTCGTGTTGTGAAACGATGTCGATTCCCTGGGTGGAGATTACTTCACTGTCGCTGAGAGTGGCAGCGAGATAGCGACGGGAGCGGCACCGTTTGGTTCTGCGGATCCAGCAGCCGTTCGGAGCTGGCGCACATGTGCAGACGGCCTTGCCTTTTGGATATACCTGGCCCATACTCTCCTAGTACTTTAGTACTATCGCTTTTGTATAGCGGGTCGGGTACTGTACGTATGGTGGCCCCCAGGATCTAGCAGTACGCGCATAGGACAGCACAACGGTCAAGTTCTAAGTGTGAAGCTGAGGAAAGGTTCCTATGGCAAACTATCCGTCCACCAGAAACACCCCTCATAGTCGCCGTGTTGCGTCCCAGGCAGTCTTTATGTTCATGAGAAATCGTGGGAGATATTCGGCAGCAACCGCCCTGCTCCTGTTGCTGTCCTTGCTACTGATGGCAGTACCGGCACGCGCTGCCGTCCGCCCCCCATTAGGAACGGCGGCCAGTTTCGGCGCACTGGCCGGAAGTGCCATCACCAATACTGGCTCGACTACTGTGATAGGCGACCTCGGTGTGAGCCCCGGGACTGCGGTGACCGGATTTCCGCCCGGAACTGTGACCGGGACAATACATACTGGCGACGCAGTGAGCAGTCGAGCTGAGAGTGACCTGACCACTGCGTATAACAATCTTGCAGGGCAGGCGTGCAATTTCAATCTGACGGGCCAGGACCTTGGAGGCAAAACGCTCACTACAGGAGTGTACTGTTTCAGCTCCTCAGCGCAGTTGACCGGGCAGCTCATCTTCGACGCAAAGGGCAACCCCAACAGTGTCTTCATCGTCCAGATCAACAGCACCCTCACCACAGCAAGCAATGCCATCATCTTACCCATTAACAATGCGCAGCCTTGTAATATCTTCTGGAAGATCGGCAGTTCTGCGACCCTAGGAACGAGCACAGACTTTCTTGGAAGCATCCTGGCGCTGACATCCATTACCCTGAACACCGGTGCGAGGACCAAAGGCGGCCTTTATGCCCGTAACGGCGCGGTGACATTAGACACCAATAACGTTAGTACGGGATGTGCTGCGCCGACACCGAGCGCAACTCGCACGGCGCTGCCGCCAACCAGCACGCCAACTGGAGGTGCCACCAATACACCACTGCCGCCTACCAACACGCCCGGAGGGGCCACCGGTACAACGCTGCCGCCAACCAGCACGCCAACTGGAGGTGCCACCAATACACCACTGCCGCCCACCAACACGCCCGGAGGTGCCACCAGTACACCGCTGCCGAGCGCCACAAGAACGCGGGTGCCGGGACACACCCATAATACGCCAACACCGAGTGCCACCAACACGTCTATACCTAGCCCGACCGTCACATTGGTGCCGAGTGCTGTCGGCACACCCGGCGAACTAGGCACGCTGACGCCGGGAGCTGCCAATACACCTACACCCAGCAGCGACACGCCCACGCCCAGCAACCTGGGCATGCTGACGCCAGGTGCCGCCAACACGCCCACACGATATGGGACGGGAACGCCGCGGCCCGACACGACACGGGTGCCGAGCGCGACGCGCACGCCGGTGCTGCCGCTCACCACGACGCCGCGACCCACTGGAACGAGAACGCCGGCCAGGCCCGGGACACCCGTGAGTCTACCTCCTACTGGCGGACAACCCAACTTGCTCGGGCTGGCCCTCACGCTGGCGGGGCTTATTCTGTGCTTCGGCATTAGCTGGCGGGTCGTCGCACAACGTGAGCAGTGACGTTGGCCGCACCGGCAGATTTTTGTAGAAGCTCACAGCCTAGACGATCACCGACGAGAGGTGCTTGTCCTCAGCTGTAGGACCTTCGGAGATGATGCTGATCGACAGTCCCGTCTGACGTTGGGGAGCACTTGTCCCCGATGTAGGTAGCTGCTAGACTAGCTAGGCACGATTCTTGGGGAACACGCTGGGGGCAGGGGATGCCAAGGGCAGCAACAAATACTGTACGGTGGGACACTTGAACCTCATGAAAGAGGCGCGGTCAGCGCAGCATGCTGGGTATTGGTATGCGTGGTGAGGCGACCCACACTCACCCACGCGGGGAGCCAAGTCGTCCTTCCTTGCCTGCACCGCCGGAGATGCTGCTAACAGCGAAGCTGCAACTCCCGCGCCTGCACCGCTCGTTGATCGCCCGTGCACGACTACTGGCCATACTCGACGAAGGAAGCGAACGGGCGTTGACGGTGGTTTGTGGTCCGGCGGGCTTCGGGAAGACGACCTTGGTACGCCAGTGGCTCCATAGAGAGCTAGATGTCACGCCCCAGCCGAACGCACAAGGTCGAAAGGAGCAACCACCGGTCGCGTGGGTCGCGCTGGATGCTGGTGACAACGATCCGATCCGATTCTGGCGCTATGTCATTACGGCCTGCGGCTCGTTTGGGGCAGAGGTGGGCGATGCAGCGCTGCTTCAACTGCAGTTGCCGCCTGGCCCGACGTGGGATCCATCGCCGCTCGATCCAGCCTTGACGACGTTTCTCAATGCGCTCACGGCCACCACGAGCTGTCGGCTGCTGGTGTTGGATGACTATCATCTGGTCACCGCACCGCGCATCCATGAGACGGTAGCATTCTTCCTCGACCACCTGCCCACCGGACTGCATGTGGTGATCATGACGCGCCACCAGCCGCCGCTGCCGTTGGCACGGCTAAGGGCGCGTGGCGATCTGGGAGAGCTATCAGCCGCCGACCTGCGCTTCACAGCGCAGGAGACAGAGACCTTTCTTGAGCAAAATGGTACGCAATTACCGGCCCACGCGACCCTGCGGGAGCTGCAAGCGCAACTTGGCGGCTGGGCAGCCGGGCTGCGACTGCTGGCCCTCACCCTCCGGGGGAGTACGACGCCGGCAGTGGTGGCCGCAAAGTTGGCAACCTTCGGGGGCAGCCAGCGACCAATCCTCCAATACTTCGTCTCCGAGGTGCTCAACGCGCAGCCCGAAGCACTCCAAGATTTCCTGTTGCGTACCAGTATGCTTACTCGGCTTTCAGGGCCTCTTTGCACTGCCGTAACCGGGTTGCCTAACGGTGCAGAGCTCCTTGCTGAGGTTGAGCAGGCTAATCTCTTTCTGGAGCCTTTGGACGAGGCGGGAGAGTGGTACCGCTACCATGCCCTATTCGCCGGAGCGATGCAGGTAGAGGCACGCCACCGTTTAGGCGAAGAGAGCATACGACGCTTATCGGCCACGGCCAGCCGGTGGTACGAAGCACACGGGCTTGGCGCGGCGGCGATCGAGGCGGCGCTCCAGGCGCAGGACACAACGCGAGCTGCCGAGTTGATCGAGCAGATTGCCGTCACACCTTATCTCAGCCTGGGAGCGGTCTATATACATGCCGCTTCAGAGTTCCATACCCTTAGACGTTGGCTGGAGCAGATTCCTGCTAGTGAGTTTGAGCAACGGCCGGCGCTGTACTTCAACTATGCGATGGCGCTACTCTTCGTCTCGTTCATCGACCAGGCGCGGTCACCGCCAGAGGTGCTGATGCGTATTGAGGCGCTGCTAGACCACGCGGAAGCAGGCTTTCTACCGGGAGGTAACCGTGACAGCCTAGGTCAGATCTACGCCTTTCGGTCCCTGATTCTGCGCCAGCGTGGCGAGGTGCAGCAAGCCATGGAGTGGGGCCAGCTTGCGCTCGCCAATCTGCCACCGGACGAAGTGGCATGGCGCAGTATCGGCCTTGACGCCGTCGGCATGGGCGCAATGGCGGATGGCATCTTTGCCGAAGCTGAGGCGGCGTTTATGCAAGCGCGTGCTCTGTGCGAGCGCATCGGCAACCGGTGGTGGACACGCACGAACTTTGCACTGCTCAGCTATGTTCTGCTGGAGCGTGGGCAGTTACGCAGGGCAGACATCCAGTTTCGCCAGATGCTGGACGAGGCGCGTGAGGAAGCCGACCAAGACGATATAGCGCGCGCCCAGCTGTGTTTGGCGCTGATAGCGTATGAGTGGA
>JBBRHB010000379.1:0-5361 GCA_038223355.1 Chloroflexales bacterium | reverse complement strand
ACCTATATTGATGAATTGCAGGCCAAGGGCGACTACAACCGCTCGTTCTTGATTCATGGGCTGGGCGTTACGGCTGCCGAAGGGCTAGCCGAATGGACCAACCGCATCATTCGCCAGTCGCTCGGTATTACCGAGCCGTCTGGTAAACGCTACTCGTGGGGCTATCCAGCCTGTCCCGATCTCGACGAGCATGCCAAACTTTTCCAGATTTTGCCAACAGAAGAGATCGGCGTCTCGCTCACCTCAGCCTTTCAGCTGATACCCGAGCAGTCAACGGCGGCGCTTGTGGTTCACCACCCACAGGCGACCTACTTCAGTATCGCAGGCTCGGTTGCGGAACGGGTCGAGGCAGATATGGCCGAGGTCGCGGGGTAACGCGGAGCGCGATCCGTTCTTCTCGGTCTGCCAGACGCCGTTGTTTGCAATGGCGTCTGGTATCATATAAAAGGCGCAGGGACAAGGGAGAACGCGTATCTGGTTAACCGACAAAGCATAAGAGATAGCTATGACACGTACTTTTACAGCAGTGTACGAAAAGCGCGGGGATTGGTGGGTTGCGTGGACAGAGGAGCTCCCCGGCGCAAATGCTCAGGAGCGCACACTTGACGAGGCGCGCCAAAGCTTGCTGGAAGTCATCCCACTCATACTGGATGCACGGCGCGATGCTGATCAAGCCGATCCGACAGTGCAGCGGGTGCGCGAAGAGCTCACAATAGCAGTTTAGCATGGCCAGCCGTCGCCGCCTCATCAGTCACCTTACCAAACATGGTTGTATGCTGGTGCGGGAAGGCGCCAAGCACTCCATCTGGCGCAATCCTATCAACGGCAATGTGTCACAAGTGCCACGCCACAGCGAGATCGACGACAAGCTCGCCCGCAAAATTTGCCAGGACCTCGGCATTCCGGTCCCATAAAAGGCACACCGGGACATCATTATCTACCAGCTTCGCACCTTAACTCTCGCGCACAAGCAGCGCTCGTACCGTTATGTCATTGAATGCCACTTCGCCCCCTTCATTCCAGAGCATAAGCGTATCGCCGCGACGTTCCAGTAAGCGGGTACATAAACAACGCCGATTATCAACACAAATATCGATGATGTCGCCATACAGGAGAATATCGACGCTGAAGGGGCCATCCAGTCCCGCGACATTCATAATGGCGCGACTGCTCAGCGTCCGTGCATTGTCGATGGCAAAGATGCGAACAGTTTGCTCGTCGGGCGCAAAGCGCAACTCGTAGCCGGGTTGACGACCGAGCGTGCCCCGTAGACGTAGCCCGAAATAGGTCGCGCCGATCCCCGGCGTAATGTTGAGGGTGATGCGTGCATCGACCGGCAGGCCAGTAATAAGGGCTTCCGCCTTGCCAATGAGACGAAGCGGGCCGTCGACGTTTTTCAACTCCTCACCATCTGACCTATATTGCAACACCACCGGCGGCGCGGTTGCGGGGATCATCTCTACCGGCCATTTTGTACTGAGCGTCCCATCCTCATGCTGTATAAGTTCACGAAAGACCGCATTACCAGCATACAGCCATGCACCATCATCTCGAGCAGCATTCAGCGACGTTAAAAATGCGACAGCGAGCCGTCTACCGCCACTAAAGGCTGCTGTTTTGAAGACACGCAGCATCGCTGTGTCGAAGGTATTGACGGTCGGGTTGTGCCAGGGTCCAAAAGGTTCGCGCGCCAGCCAATAGGTTGTCGCGTGGGGAGGATCACTGAACGCCAGGTAATACCAACCATTCCAGTGAAAATAGTCGCAGCACTCCGGTGCCACATAGTACCCTGGCCTACCCGGTCGACCAGCAATGAAGGGCGGCCTTAGCTCCCAATTAACAAGGTCAGAGGAAATGAGGTGGGCCAGGCAGCCCGCGCGGTCAACAATCTCGGGCTCACGTTCACAGGCTGTCACCAGCATGTGAAACGTATCATCATGCTCATCACGGAAGACAAAGGGATCGCGGAAGTTGTAGCTGTCGTACCAAGCATGGGGTGCGGCAAAGGAATTGATCGGGTCCTTCGTGAAGTGAATGCCGTCCGTGCTCGTCGCCCGACACAAACGCTCGCTGCGTTGGCCATCTTCGGCGATGCGCCGTGTGGCATAAAACCCGTAGTAGACACCTTCATAATAGAAGACCGACCCGGTACAGATCGATAGGTAGTCAAACTCCGTTTCAGTACCGATTGGAATGGCCAGGGGGTGGTGCTGCCAGTGGACGAGATCCGTCGATGACGCATGTGCCCACTGGTGGCCTCCGAAGCCGTTTCTGGCCCGATGATGCTCCTCGTCCAGCAGATAAAAGAGGTGGAACGTGCCTTCGTGGAAGAAGGGCATGCAGTCGCCCACAAATTGGCCGGCGGATTGGGGCTTAAAGTATTGCATCACGGCTGTGCTTCGTCTGTCTTCGGCGTCCCCATAGACGCCATCTCCCAGGCGTCGAGCCGTCGCACCACCGCACTTCCGCCTTCGGCGAAGAGCTCGACGCCTATACTATCGGGCCGCGATGGATAAACACGAGCGGTGATGCAGCGACCGTTGGCAAAAACCTCGACAACCGACCGGTCAACGAACACCTGTAGGCGCAGCGGCTCGTCACTGGCTAGTACCAGCGGGCTGCTAAACAGCTCCTGGACCACGTCGGGCGCGAGGCTCGAACGAGTCCGGTCTATAAACAACACTTGTGCCACGCGATCATACACGATTCGCGTTTGTTCCTCATGGCCGGGTGAGCAAAGTACGATAATGCCGACTTCGGTCGCGTCCCCGGGCTCGAACTCCGCCATAAGCTCCAGCGTATCACCGCACACCGTCTCCAAGCGCTGGACCGACAGCGGCATCAGTTCGATACCTTCCGCCGCATAGTGCTTGCCCCGCAGGAGTTGCAGTTCCGGCACCGGCATCTGGCCCAGGTGGCCATTAGGCAGGATCGACAGTACGCGCGGCAGCGACATACAGCCCGACCAGCCGGCAGCCTTTTGGGCCTCCAAGGTGCGGTTTTCCCGTAGCCAGCCCCACATCAACCGCCGCCCGTGATCATCAAGCATGGTTTGCGGCGCGTAGAAACTATCACCCGCATCGACAATGCCATGCGCTTGCGGCGTGAAACGATACTCGGTGAAATCGCCGACCATATAAGCCGTATAGAACAAGTGACGTTCATTCCAGACCGACACCATTAAGACGTGGCTCCCATCCAGCGGGAAGAGATCGGGGCATTCCCACATTTCGCCGGTCCACACCGGATCCTTTGCGTGCTTGTCACCGATCAGCACAGGATGCAAATACTCCCAGGTTAGCAGATCGGGAGAACGGTACAGCAATGCCGTACCGCCAACGCCTTTAATGCCCGCACCGATTACCTGGTACCAGGTGCCATTTTCCCGCCAGACCGAATGATCACGATACGCGACCAGATCGAGATCGGGCGGCGGCGCTTTAATGACGGGATTGCCAGCGTACTTGTCCCACATTACAAGCATTGCATCGGTGCTGGTCGCGACACATGGAAGCTGGGCCTGGCCCCGCACACCGGTATAGATGAAGGTCGCAACACCATTATTATCAACTGCGCAGCCCGAATAGCAGCCATCCTGGTCAGGACCACCCGGCGTCGGAGCCAAGGCCATCGGCAGGTGCGTCCAGTGCACCAGATCGCTGCTAACGGCATGGCCCCAGTGGATCGTGCCATGAAAAGGACCGTAAGGATTGTACTGGTAGAAGAGGTGATAGTGGCCCTGCCATTGTAGCAAGCCATTCGGATCGTTCAGCCAATTACCCTCCGACAGGAAGTGATATGCTGGGCGATGTGAGTCGGCTGCCATACGGGCTCGAAACTCCGCGTCAAGCTCGGGATAGGATGTCGACTGTGAGCTGGTGAGTGCATCTGGCATGTGCTGCATCCTAGCCTTTCAACCCACCCATGGCGATACCTTCGATCAGGTAGCGCTGTCCTAGCAGGAAAATAACCAGCACCGGGAACAGTGATAGCATGACACCTGCCAGCACGATCGAGATGCTGCCGGTCCCCATATAGCCTGCCAGATTGACCAGCCCCAACGGGAGCGTAAAGTTGCTCGGGCTCGTCAAAAAGATCAGCGGGCGAAAGAACTCGTTCCATGTGCCGTTGAAGGAGAGGATCGCCAGGATCGCGAGACCGGGCGCGACCAGCGGTAGATAGACCGACCTGAAAATGCGCCATTGGCTCGCACCATCCATCAAGGCGGCCTCTTCATACTCGTTCGAGATGCCCATAAAGTACTGGCGCAGCAGAAATGTACCGAAGGCCGTCGCCCACGATGGCAGGATCAGCGACATGAGCTTGTCGTTGAGGCCGAGCTTGCTGATCAGCACGAAGACCGGCACGATCGTGGCTTGGCCGGGGATCATCAACGTCGCTAGAATGAGCCAGAAGAGCAGGTTCTTGAACGGAAATTGAAAGCGCGCGAAGGCGTAGCCGGCCAGGGACGCCGTGACCAATTGACCGGCAACGGTGCTGAATGTAACAATCACGCTGTTGAGGACATATTGTCCGCCTGGGACGGTCCGAAAAACGTCGGCGTAATTACTGAAATCCGGCGGAATAGGGATCCACTGCGGCGGAACGCTAAATGAGCCAATCGGCTGGCGTAGCGACGTGGACAACGTCCATATAATGGGGGCCAGGACGATCACACTGAATAGGAAGACCACAATCAAGGAAACCCAGAACCAGAAGCGGTGGCGAATACGTTGGCCCCAGTCAACCGAGGTATTACGAGCGGGGCGGGCGAGCTGCGTAGCATTCATCGCTATCTCCTGCGCTAATCGACTTCTACTGGTAGAAAACGGAGCGTTTGCCGACCCAGAACTGGAAGGCGGTTACCAGCATGATTACCACAAACAGGATCATGGCAACCGCTGAGCCGTAGCCCAGCTCCAGGTTCTTAAAGGCCGCCTCATAAATCATCATGACTATCGTGCGGCTGGCATCGCCTGGGCCGCCCTGCGTCATCACGTAGGGTTCAGCGAAGACCTGCAAGGCATTGATCACTCCGATGACCAGGGCGAAGAGGATCGTAGGGCTGAGCAAAGGGAGCGTGATGTGCAGGAGCCGCCGCCACCCCGTTGCACCATCCATATCGGCGGCTTCCAAGACGTCTTTGTTGATATTGGCCAGTCCACCGATAAAGATAATAAAGGTGAAGCCCAACCCTTGCCAAACATAGGTCAGGACGACCGTAATGAGTGCCCAACGCGACGAGTTAAGCCAGGAAATCGGCGGTACCCCGAGTTTGCCGAGATAGTAGTTTACAACGCCGAATTCGCGGTGGAACATATAGGCGAGGACGATCGCGATCGAGGCTGCCGAGGTTAGCAC
>JBBRHB010000378.1:0-5363 GCA_038223355.1 Chloroflexales bacterium | reverse complement strand
CAACCCGACTCACAAGCGTCGAAGTGGTAGCCGGGAGCGTAGCCAGGATGGCCGCCGGATCATCCTTCGGCTCGAGTGGGATCCGCACGTCCGCACCGGCGACTTGCAACGCGTGCCGCACCTGTGAGCGGGTGATCGTGCCATTCACAATTTGGCTATACACGCCCAAGCCGACTGTGAGGGTGAGGAGCAACACCAGCCGACTATAGAGCACCGGATTGCGCGCCAACTGCCATGTGCTGAGTGCCGGTACCAGCCCACGCCGCCGCCGCAGGATCACGCTCAGCCCACGCGCGACGAATGGGAAGAGCCGCAGAAACAAGAGCGCCCCAACGATTAGCAGCAGGGTTGGCGCGGCTAAAACCAACAAATCGATGTGGACGACCCCGTTGGGCGTCGTGATTAAACTGCCCCCGGAACGCTGGAGCTGCCACCAAGCCCACCCTGCGCAGAGCAGCAGCAGCAGATCGAGTTGCCAGCGCTGCCAGCCCGCTCCCCGCGACGGGCGCGCCCTGGCGGTGCGCAGTGTTACGGCCGAGTGCGCGAGCGCCCTCCACGACGCCCAGCCCAGACCGAGCACGGCGATCAACAGCATGACACCGCCCAGCCCGGTGGCTGCGAGGATAAAGCGCCACGTTATAGTTACGCGACCGCCGAACTGCTGAAACAGGGCTGTTCGCTCAATCAGAAAGACGCTCAACTGCCCAATTCCCCACCCCAGTAGGGCAGCTGGGACGGAGAGGACGAGCGATTGGCCAATTTGAACAAGTAGCAGCTGACGAGCACTGCCGCCACGCGAACGAAGCAGGGCGATTTCGCCGTCCTGCTGCTGCGTAGCAAGCGTGCCCATGAGCACAACATAGATCAGCGCCACGATCACCAGCAGCAGGAACAGCGCGAAGAGCACCGACTCGAGCAACCGAAACCGCGTCTCGAACGTCGTGATGGCATCGTCCAAGCCCGTCTGCATCACAATGGGGTTGGACGGCATCACCTTAAATTCGGTGCGCAACCCTTCCAGGCGGTTCGCCACATCGTCAACCGTATCGAGCGTGATCGCACTGCTCTGTACAAAGCCGCGGAATAAATGGACCACCGGCTCGAGACTCTTCTCATACCACGTCAGCCAGATGGTGTTGAAATCGTCGTCATTGAGCATCAGAACGACGATCAATGCGGTCACAGTTGGCCCTGGCGGACTCTCGCCTATGATCGGGCGCAGATCGTTAAACCAGTACTGGTCCGTTGGATCACTCGGCACAAAACTGCCTGCGATCATGACTGAAATCTTGCCGGCGATACACAAATGATCGCCAACCGCAAGGGTGCTGGCCTGTAGCTGCTCGACGCTCACCAGCACGGGGAACGTTGAGCTATGCGGCACACAATCGCCCGGTGCCGGAGCAGACGCCGGTTGGGGAGCGCGCGCCGTCACCACAATATGCTCGGCCAGGCCTTCCTGCGTGCGCAGCCGTACTTGCCGGTTCGGGCGTGGCGCTGCCGGTTGACCGTACAGCGTCGGCAAGTAGCTCGTGCGGTAATCTGCGGCCAACAGGCCACCAAGTTGCTGCCGGATATGTGCTTGTAAGGGCTGATCAAATGGCTTGATCGTGTGGAACAGTTGGATGTTCCGCACCGCCGGGCTCAGTGTCGCGATTGAGGCGCGCAGGCCAAGGGCCGCCAATGCCCCGGTGACTAACGGAACGGCGACGCCCAGCGCTACGGTCAGCCCCACCCCGAGCAGGATGCTCGTACTCACCAAGCGCTGCCGCCCGAGCCGCCGCACCAGATGCATAAACGGCACCATCGCGGCTAGTCCTCTCCCATGCGCAGGGCACGACCAATGCCACGCTGCTGGAGCAGCCAAAGCACCCCACCGGTAATCGCGGCGAACAACACGATCAAGGCTATATATGTCAGCGCCAAGTTGAGCCACGGCACGACCACGATATACGGTGGCACCACCATTCGGCCGCGGTCACTGATGGCCATCAACGGCAGGATCAGGTGGTCGAGTGCAGCACCCAGCCCCGTGCCCGCCAGCAGTGCAAGCAGCACCAGGATGCCCTGCTCAGTCGCCAGCGTGGCGAGCACGCCACGTTGATCAAGGCCGATCGCCTGGAGCACCGCGAACTCAACGCGGCGGCGCCGGCCGGCGAGGTAAAGCGCGGTCGCAAAGCCAAGCGCGGTCAACCCGACGCTGGTAATGAAGCCCAGAAAAAAGACGCCGGCAATCCCGACCGCGAGCGGATCACGGCCCAACAACCCGAGTATCTCCGCTTGACGCACAACCGCGCCCACACCAGGAGTGTGACGCAGCCGTTCAACCGTTGCGGGATCAGTAGGCATGGTGAGCCATAGTTCATTCGGCCCAATCACTGGCGCAAATGAACGGTTCAAGAAGCGCAGCAAACGCGGGCCATCTGCAATCAGGAAGGGCTGACCGTCGATGGCCAGCGAAGGAAAGCGTGTGAGGGTTGCCACGATCCGCACCAGCACCGTACGGTTCTGGAGCGTATACAGCGTCGTGCTGCCCACCTTCAGATGCTGGCTCTGGAGGAACTGCTCGTCTACCGCCACCGGCGTGACCTCCTGCGGATTGGGCAACAACAGTGCGGCACGCATCTGGCTGCCCTGCTGGATCTGGAGATGTGACTTGCTGAGGACAGCTGTCCCAGCCGCCGGATTGGTTGGATCGATCGGCGCGTCCGTAGCTGCCACCCACTGCGCAGCACCACCGTTCCAGCGTTCCACGACCGTCCCATCCACCGCTAATGCTCCAAGGTTGAAGATCACCGGTCGTGGTGCGTCTCCGCCCAACATCGTATCAAATAGATGTAGGGGCAGCAAGCCAAGCGCGACCAAGCGCACCGGAAATGCTGCCGCCGGCAGATCGAGCGTGGCTGCGAAGGTCTGGCGCGGGCCATCTGGGGAGACCGGCATGAGTTGGAACTGATGGAAGCTGCCCCCCACATCGCTCAGAATGACCGCCGGACGATAGTCAATGTGACCAAGCTCCGGCGTTGTACTAGTCTTCTTGGGCTGGTCCGGCGACTGACCGAGCGCCAGCGTCATACTGATCTGCTTGGGCTGGCCCGGCAACGCTAACCCATCGGGTGGTGGCGCAACTCCCAACGCGTCCATCACGGCCGGGAGCGGCAGGAGCGGACGGTCAGGCGGATTAAAGGCCACAGCCGCAAACTGCGCCGGATCGACCGCCAGCAGCGGTACGTCCACGCCTGGTTGATCAAGCGTTTGGATCGTATCCCGCAACACGCCCGTTCCATGCACTCCATCTGGCAGCACACCCGGCAGGAGCGCCTGGCTATTCCACACCGTCGCACGCGCGTCGGCACCCACTAAATATCCGGTGCGCTGGCGTTGGTTTAGCACCACGTTTGTGCCAAAGGTCTGCGCGAAGAGCCCTAGCCCCACCGTCAGCGATAGGAGCAAGACGAGCCGGGTCGAGGCCGCCCGGTTGCGGGTCAGCTGCACTAACGCTAGGACCAACGGGAAACCGTGCAACCGCGTGGCGAGGCTATCTATGAGCGGTAACAGCCAGCCATAAAGCCGCAAAAAGATTAGCGCACCGGCGACCAAGATCAAGAACGGTGCCGCAACCAATGCAGGATCGATCTCGAAACGCTCACGTACCTGCTGCAGTAAGCTACCTTGTCGCTCGAGCTGCACGAACGCAACACCCGCCACCACGATGACCAGGAGGTCAAGCGAAAGCCGCTGCCACAGCGCGCGAGTTGGCGGTCGCGTCACCGCTTGGCGCAGCGCAACGACTGAACGGCGTGCAGCTAGCACGGCCGGCATGGCAAGCATCAGGAAGCCAACCACCGCTGCGGCAACCGCATAGGCGGGTGCATCCAGCGTCACGACCCAACGCAGTTCGCGTGCTCGTGTCACAGCCGCCAGCGGACCAACGAGCGTGGTCACACGCAGCACGACGAGCGCAAGTGGAATCCCGCACACTGCAGCACCCACTGCTAGCAGTGCCGCTTGGCCACTACTCACACCTGCGATTTGTCGGAGGCTCCCACCGCGTGCATGGAGCACCGCCTGTTCGTTCGCCGTCGCCTCGGCCTGGAACGTGGCTGCCCAGCCAAGGTAGATCAGTGCCAATCCGGCAATCTCGATGAAGAGGAGGAAAAGCGGTGCGCGCGTGATGGCAAGCCGGTGGCGGTACTCCGTGACGATTGTATCGAAGTCGCTGTCGATGTTCGCGCTGTTGAACGCCCGCCTCGTTGCCTGAACCACCTGTCGGATGCTGGACTGTGCCTGTAGCACGTTGCCGCTGTTGACGCTGCTAAAGTCAAAGACGACGAGCCAGTGATACTCACCAGCTGCCCCATTTGCTGGCAGCCGCGGGACAACCTGCGTCCACACCATCCCCGGTGCGACCAGCACAGTCGCCTCCCGGCGCGACGCGCTGACAATGGGGTTTAGATCCAGCAGGTGGCTCTGCCAGAAGGCGGCGGTTGTATCGGCGGGCTCGACCAGACCGACGACCTGGATCTGCAGGAGTGGCGCGTCGTCCATATTTTTCACCAGCGCGACCCGATCGCCAATATGCAGGCCTAACGCATCCGCCGCCGGTGCGCCAAGCACAACTTCCAGCGGCCTACCGGCAGCGGTTGCAACTGGCAACCGCCCCGTGAGTGTGTGGAGATTAGCAAGCGCGCCATTGGATTCGGCCAATGCTACCGTGCCTTGCGCGTATCCGCCTGGTAACACCAGTGGTGTCGTGGAAACGACACCTAGAATCGTGGGCTTGAGCCATGCTGCCTGCTGGGCGGTCTGATCGACCACCTGGCTCGCGTGCGCCTGCTCGGCCTGCTGTAGCCGGTCGCTCTGGAGAAGGACCCGGACGCCACGCTGGTTGAGTGGCGCATCCGCGATAGCTGCGCGCAACCCCACGTCTGCAAGGGCTGCTAAGTAAAGCGGCGCGGCGGCAAGTACCAACACCAACACTAACAAACCGGCTAGCACCGTCAGGGTCAGCGGCGCATTACGCAGGCTGCGCCGGATGCTGAGCATGAACAAGCCTAACATGTTGGCGGGAAATAAGAGGCTACAATTATCATCCGGCTTCCGGTGCGGCTCGTGATCGTGGCTAGCGTCCACATAAGGATACCACAGCCCAACGTAGATACAGGTATTTGCTTTTTTTCGCGTACAATAAGCCGCTGAACGGAGGTTCTCAATGAAGGGACTGATCTTGAGCGGCGGCAAAGGCACCCGCCTGTATCCACTGACCTATACCAAAGCAAAACAGCTGATTCCTGTTGCCAATAAACCGGTGCTCTTCCGCGTGATCGAGGCGATTCGCGATGCGGGCATTACCGAAATTGGTA
>JBBRHB010000377.1:0-5364 GCA_038223355.1 Chloroflexales bacterium | reverse complement strand
GGAGATACGATCCGGTCCCTGCCAGCTGTTTTCACAGTGTTGCTCACTGCTCAGTTCGCCGGTATCCTGGTCATATACCAGCTAGTGCGTGCCAGTTAGCCCTGGGTAGTAAAAAAACAAGCGGTTGAGTTTGGAACGACGTTCCTGTTCCAACTCAACTGCCAGCCAATGCGGTAGAGATGCTAGCGCCGGGACATTACCCGCCGTACCATTGCTTGGTCCAGCTTTGCATCTGCGTGATCTCGCCCGCCTGTGCAGTGATGATCGCACCGGCAAGTTGTTTGATTTCGGGATGTTCAGCTTTGGTTTGGGCTTGCTTCGCCATCATGACGGCTGCAGCATGGTGCGCCAGCATGGCCGTCAGGAAGCGCTGGTCGAACGGCTTACTCGTATCGGTACTGAGTTGCATATCGCCCATCGCCATCGCCATGCCGCCGGTCGGCGCGAGGGTCTGATACCACTGCTTGCGCCAGTTCGCCATCTGCTCCAGTTCCTGTTGCTGCGATGTAATGATGTTCTGGGCCAGTTGCTTGATTTCGGGATGTTGGCCTTCTTTGAGTGCCTGCTGCGCCATGGCGATGGCCCCACGGTGATGCTCGGTCATGCTATCGATGAATTGAGCATCGAAGGGTCCGTTGCTCGTCATGCTCGGTACGGCGCTCATACTCATCCCGGGCATTGCTGTCATGGCGGGCATCGCTGTCATACTCATCCCAGGCATCGCCGTCATGGCGGGCATCGCTGTCGTGTTCATCCCTGCTGTTCCAGTCCCACCGGTTGCTGTCCCCTGACCACACGCGGTGAGCGCCAGCGCCGCCAGCAAGCCCATCACTACCATGATTACCTGTTTCGCCATACGATCTCCTTCTAGATTCCTACCTATCTACTACGTGAATGTAGCAGATATGGATGCATACAGTTCACCGCAGCTGCAATATTGAGACCAGACTGGACACGATCTGGGCCTGACGAGCGTTGCAGTCGTCATACCACGTCTGCTGTAGCAAGGAGATATGCAGGTGCATGCGCGGAAGTATCTCGACACTAAAACTGGTCATACTGAATGACATGCCGGCTCACAGGTGAACGTAAGGTATGTGCTGTGATCTAGCCATCGAACCTTAGGCAGCTCCTTGAACTGCCGCGTCAAAGCAGGCTGACCTTATCAAGGCTAGGGCTGTGCTTGAGCAGATCTCACATGGCTGCCATGACGCTACGCCATTTATAGGACAACGACAGGAGCGTAGTAGTATAATGGCCTGTGAGTAGTAGACGGACGGAAACTGGCGCTACAGAAAAACTTCACAAAGGTGGGTGCTCAGTCCTCTGAGCCGGCATGCCGTCGCTCATCGTAGAGATGCTCCACCGCCTCTGCCATTTCATCGCTTGAGGCTTTCGTGTAGCGTCGGGTGGTCGCCAAGCTCCCATGTCCCAATAAATCGGCAGCGATCACCAAGTCCCGCGTCCGCGCCACCCGCGTGGCGACCGTGTGACGAAAGGCATGGGGCGTGACGTGTGCTTGCTCCCCAGCGGCGAGCTGCGCGCCTTGGGTCACGTTGCGGACGATGCGATTAATGGTGGTCCGCGTGATCCCACCGCGTTCCCCAACGAGTACGGGTCCGGCGGTTGGCCGGTGCCCCTCCCGGGCTGCCCGCCAGGTCAGATAGTCCTGGATGATCAGCCCCACATGCTTGGGCAAGGGCACGCGCCGCTGCTTGGCCCCTTTGCCGAGAATGCGCACCCAGGTCGTGCGCGGCCCAACGTCCAAATCAGTGACCTGCATCGCGGCGACTTCATGGGCACGCATCCCGGTATGGGCCAGGATTTCCAGGACGACGGCATCGCGGAGCTGGCCCGTATGGTGGGCGGCATCGAGCACTTTGCGGACGACGCTAGGTTGCAAACTCCGCACGGCACGTGGCTGTTCTGGCAAACTGCGCAGCCGACGTGCGGGATTGTCGACCGCATGGCCCGCGACGACCAGCCAGTCGCCAAAGGAGGTCAAGGCAGCGACGGTTTTGTTGTACGTCGCAGGTGCCAGGTCGTGCTGCTCAACCCGGTGTTCCAGGCTCCGGGCGTAGGTTTCAACGCGATAGGCGGTGATCGCGTTGGCCGTCCATGGGAGGTCGAGGGTGCGCACGAGCCATTGCGTAAAGCGCTCCAACTGCCACTGGTAGTCCCGGATGGTGGTCGGGCGTAAGCGACGCGGTGCGTCGGTCGCGACCCAGGTGTTCCAGGCCCCAAACGGTGGATCTTCTTTCTGTTGCGAGTTTTGGATAGTTTCCATCCCTCCTCCACGCTATACCCACACGTGCGGTTGACCGACCCTGTATGCTTCGCAGGGTGGACCGGCAACAGAAAGATGATTCTGTTGCCGGTTTGCTAATGTAGTTATAGGAACAAGATACCATGTCTACTGAGTTTCTCTCCGACGAGCAACGGGCCCGCTACGGACAGTACACGGGTGATCCTGATCCCTCGCAACTCGCGCGGTTTTTCCATTTGGATGACGCTGATCACGCCTTCGTTCTGCAGCATAAAGGGCAGCATCACCGGCTTGGCTTTGCGCTGCAACTTTGCACAGTTCGCTTTCTCGGCACCTTTTTATCCAATCCATTGGATGTTCCCGCTACGGTTGTCCAGATCCTTGCACGACAGCTAGCGATCCGTGACACCAGAACGTTGCAGCGCTATCTGGAGCGCGACAAAACTCGGTGGGAGCACGCTGCGGAAATTAGACAGCACTATGGCTATCAAGAGTTCACCAGCCAACCCTGGCATTTTCGGCTCAACCGTTGGTTGTATAGTCGGGCCTGGCTGACCAATGAGCGACCAATCATGCTCTTCGAGCACGCCATCGCCTGGCTCATGCATCATCACATCCTGTTACCGGGGAGCACCACGCTCGAGCGCTTGATCGGCACGATTCAGGAGCGCGCAGCGGACCGGCTCTGGACGGTCTTAGCGACGGCGGTCACCCCGGAGCAACAGCAACGGTTCGAGGCACTCCTCGTTGTGCCGCCGGGGCGCCGCCAAACGTCCTTCGACCGGCTCCGCAAAGCACCGACCGGGGTCAGCGCCATAGGCCTGCTGGGCGCCGTTCGTCGGCTCGCGGAGGTCCAATCGCTTGGAGGCGCTGGTCAACCGCAGCCCCAGATCCCGCCTGGACGGTTCAAGGCGATCGCGCGCTACGCCATGGGGGCACGGGCACAGACCATTGACCGTCTCCCACCATCCCGGCGAACTGCTACCCTGTTTGCATTCGCGACACAGCTTGAGGCGGCTGCGCAAGATGATGTCCTCGATATCCTGGCGCAAATCGTCGCGGCCCTCTTCGCGAGGAACGAACGTCGTGGGCAGCAAGACCGCCTACGCACGATCAGTGACCTGGATAGCGCGGCTCTCCGCCTTCAGGCTGCGGTCCTGGTTGTTCTCAATCCCACGTGCATCGATATGGAAATCCGCACCCAGATCTTCGCAGCCCAGTCCCCGGACGAGCTCGCAGCAGCGGTCGCGCAGGTGGGCGTCCTGGTCCATCCGAAACACGAGCCGTTCGAGCACCAGCTTCGCGGTCAATACGCCCAGATTCGGCGCTTTCTCCCTACGTTGTTACACACGCTCCGGTTTACAGGGACCGTTGGTGGGCAATCCGTCCTCGCAGCTCTGGCCTTTTTGCAGCGGCTCGATGAGAAGGATCCACCGAAGCTGCATGAAGCGCCGACGGCAGTGGTCAATGGGCGCTGGAAACGACTGGTGCTGGACAGTGGAGAGGTCGTTGATCGAACGTTCTACACCTTTTGCGTCCTGGAGCGCCTCCAGCAGGCACTGGATCGGCGCGATGTGTTCGTCGTACCAAGCGAACGCTGGGGTGACCCGCGAGCCAAACTGCTGCCACTCCCGACCTGGTCCACCATGCGTGGGCACGTCTGCCGTACGTTGGGGCGGAGTACAGATCCCCGGGCGGAACTTGCTGTCCTAGGACAACAACTGGACACGGCCTACCGGCACACGGCGGCCAATATATCCGGGAATAGCGGTGTCCGCTTGGAGCGGATTGATGGTCACGATCGACCGATCGTGACGGGTCTGGACAAACTCGAGGAACCGCTCATGTTGCGCCTGTTGCGTAAGGAGACGCTCAATCTTATGCCACGGGTCGATGTGCCCGATCTCCTGCTCGAGATCCAGGCAATGACCGGCTTTGCCGACGAGTTCACCCATCTCAGTCAGGGCCGCGCCCGCGTCGCCGATCTTCCATTAAGTATTTGTGCCGTGCTGGTGGCCGAGGCCTGTAACATTGGCTTGGAGCCGCTGGTCCAGCCAGACGTCCCAGCATTAACGCGTGACCGTTTGGCATGGGTCCAGCAAAACTATGTGCGCGATGAAACGCTGACACGAGCAAATGCGCGTCTCGTTGCCGCACAAGCCCACATTCCGATTGCTTTGGCCTGGGGCGGTGGCGACGTCGCGTCAGCCGACGGCCTCCGTTTTGTCGTCCCGGTGCGCACGATTAGTGCTGGCGACAGTGCCAAACATTTTCCACGTGAACGCGGCCTTACCTGGTATAACGGCATTTCAGACCAGAATATGGGCTTTAATGCCTTGGTCATCCCCGGCGCACTCCGCGATGCCCCCTACCTCCTCAATCTCCTGCTGGAGCAGCAAACTCACCTCCGCCCGACCGAGGTCATGACAGATACCGCCGGCTATTCCGATATCGTCTTTGGCCTCTTTTGGATCCTGGGGTACCAATTCAGCCCACGCTTAGCTGACCTGAAGGATATGCGCTTTTGGCGGCTGGATCGCCAAGCGGACTATGGGGCGCTCAACGATGTGGGACGCCACCGCATCGCCACCACCGTGATTGTCGACTACTGGGACGAGATCTTGCACCTCGCCGGCTCACTCAAACTCGGAGCGGTCGCAGCCGATGTCGTTGTGCGGTGGCTCCACGGCGACAAGCGTCCGCGCAGTCTGGCGCGGGCCATTACCGAACTTGGACGGATTGCCAAAACGCTCTACCTCCTCGCATATATCGATGACGATCACTATCGCCGCCGCATTCTCATCCAACTCAACAAAGGCGAACGTCGGCACAGCCTGGCTCGTGTTGTCTTTCATGGACAGCGAGGAGAAGTTCGGCAACACTATCGCCAGGGACAGGAGGATCAATTGGGGGCGCTGGGGCTGGTACTCAATTGTGTGGTGCTCTGGAACACACGCTATCTCGATGCTGCGGTCGGCCATCTCCAAGGGCAAGGGCGTGAGCTCCCGGATGAGCATCTCGCCCGCCTCTCGCCCTTTATCCACCGCCACATCAATGTCTTAGGGCGGTACTCTTTCGGCTTGCCTGAGAAAGTGCAA
>JBBRHB010000376.1:0-5408 GCA_038223355.1 Chloroflexales bacterium | reverse complement strand
ATTGTTTGGCTGGCAGATGTATCTCGGTCATCTCTGCGGCGGCGGCACGATGGCCAACCTCGAAGCCTTATGGATCGCCAGAAGCCTGAAACCTGGCAAGCAGGTGGTTGCCTCGCAAATGGCGCACTACACGCATAGCAGGCTGTGTAGCGTGCTTGGCATCCCCTTTCGTCCAATTGCTTGTGATACGCAGGGCCGCATGGATGTTGCAGCGCTAAAAAATGTGCTTGATGAGGGCGACACCGGTACGGTGGTGGTAACGCTGGGCACGACTGCCACCGGTTCGGTCGATCCACTCGCCGCTATTCTCGAACTGCAACGCCACTATGATTTTCGGCTGCATGTCGATGCAGCCTACGGCGGCTACTTTACACTCGCTGCAAACCTCGCCCCAGAGCCGCGCTCCTCCTTTGATAGCATCGGGGCGGTAGACTCAATTGCGATTGATCCGCATAAACATGGCTTACAGCCGTATGGCTGTGGCTGTATCTTGTTTCGCGATCCGGCGGTCGGGGCATTCTACAAGCATGACTCGCCGTACACCTACTTTAGCTCCGACGAACTGCATTTGGGTGAGATTAGTCTGGAATGCTCCCGACCGGGCGCGGCAGCTGTCGCATTGTGGGCGACGCAACGGCTGTTGCCGATGGTGCCAGGTGGCGAGTTTGCGACCGGGCTCACCAGTGCCCGGGCGGCAGCACTCACGTTGTATGACAAGTTGCAGGCGGATACACGCTTTCTCACAATGTTCCCGCCTGATCTGGATATTGTCGTGTGGGCACCACGCGCAACCAGTGTGAGTGAAATATCGCGGCTATCACGCGAGATTTTTAATGCGGCGGCAGCGCGCAATCTGCATCTGGCACTGGCGACCTTGCCCAAAAATCTGCTTGTTGATAGCTGGCAGGAGGTTGAATGGGATCACGACCATGTCACCTGCCTGCGTTCCTGCCTAATGAAGCCCGAGCATCTTGACTGGCTTGAAGAGATTTGGAAGCTCCTTGATGCGGCCAGCACCGAAGTCCTGGTTGGCGTGAAGAACGTACCTGTAACAAAACACATCTAAAAAGTGGAAGGGTAAACGCTATGACTGACCAGCAGATTCGGCTGTATGGAACGACCTGGTGCCAGGACTGCAAACGGGCCAAGAAGTTTTTTGGCGAGCACCGCGTGCCGTATGACTTCATCGATGTCGATGCGGACCGCAACGGGCTGCGCATTGTCGAAGAGGCGAACCAAGGCAAGCGCATTATCCCGACGATTGTCTTCGGGGACAATGCAGTGCTGATCGAGCCGTCGAACACGGAGTTGGCCGCCAAACTCGGACTGCGCACCAAGGCAACCTGCCCGTTCTATGATGTAGTGATCGTCGGTGGTGGCCCAACCGGCTTGACAACAGCGCTGTACGCGGCCCGCGAAGGGCTCGACACGTTGGTGATTGAGCGCAGCGGGCTGGGTGGCCAAGCCGGCGTAACCGAGCTGCTCGACAATTATCCGGGTTTTCCCGAAGGTATCGGTGGTGGGGAGTTTGCAGATCGCTTAGTCGCGCAGTGCCAGCGCTTCGGCGTCGAACTGCTATCGGCGGTTGAGGTGAGCTCGATCGCGACGGACGGACAGTACCGCGTTGTCAAGCTCACGGACGGCAATGAGGTGCGCTCCTACGCCGTGCTGCTCGCGCCGGGCTCGACCTACCGGCGATTAGGGGTGCCCGGTGAGGAAGATTTCATCGGCGCGGGCGTGCATTTTTGCGCGACGTGCGATGGGCCGTTCTACCGGGGTCAACCCGTGATGGTGATCGGTGGCGGCAACAGCGCGACCGAAGAGGCAGTCTTTTTAACGAAGTTCGCCAGCCATGTGACCATTGTCACCAACGGGCCTCAGCTAACGTCAAGCAAGGTCGCGCAAGAGAAGGTGCTGAACGCGCCGCAGATCGACGTGCACTACAACACCGTTGTCAAAAGCTTTCAGGGTAGCCAGAAGCTCGCCGGAGTCGTGTTGCAGGATAAGGCAAGCGGGAGCGAGGAAGAGGTGCACCCGGCTGGAGTGTTCGTGTTCATCGGCCTGCAACCGAATACCGCCTTTGTACGCGGGGCCGTCGATTTGAACGCTGCCGGCTTTATCACGACTAGCGCCACATTTGAAACTAGTATGCCGGGCGTCTTCGCGGCGGGCGATGCGCGCGCCGGTAGCACCAAGCAGTTGGTGAGCGCGGCTGGAGAAGGAGCGACTGCGGCATTAATGATCCGGCAATATCTGCAGTCCGTCCGTGAGGCCATGCCCGCAAATATGGTTGAGCAGGATATGGCGGCTGCGATATAGCCTTGTGCGGCATTATGGTGGGAGCAGTGCGGTAAGCTCAGCAAAGACGCGACCGGGGAACGGATCATGACCTGATCCCGCGATCACGTCGCGCGAAATGTTTTGATAGCCGTGCTGATCGGCGAGCCCTTTGGCACTATTCCATTGCTCGTTAAGCGCCGCAAGTAAAGGATCGCGGTCGCCCTGCAGTGCTTTGATGCGCAACTGTTGCCGTTCTGGGGCGTTCGACACAGCAGTAATGCCGCGACCTGCATAATTGGCACCGGCCAGGACTGCGCCCGCCAAACGCTCGGGGTGGGCAAAAATCATCAGCCAGGTCAGGTGGCCACCGGCCGACCAGCCGGTGATAAAGAATTTGTCCTGCCCATGATAGGAGCGGCGGACGTCATCGGTGATCGCCAGCAGACCTTGCTCGTCAAAGTGCGGGGCACCCGTCCTGGCAACATCATCCCAGACTGCTTGAGCATAGGGATATTCGCTCGGGTTGGGACGTCCTGTATTGGTCAGAACGAAGGGCGAGACAATAATGAAGGGCAGAGACCGGCGAGCGAACATAAAGCGCAAGCAATTGAATAGGAAGTGGCCATGGTTGGCACCGTCAACGACGACGAGGATCGGCCAGCTTTTGGTCGTCGTCCAGCCCCGCGGTAGGGAAAGGTAGTATTGCATCGGGTGGCTTGACGCAGCGCGCCGGAGCGGTAGTGGTTGCCACATTCTCTGCATTATACTTGCTGCATGCTTAAGAACACTACAAGGAAAACGATCCTGAAAGTAGGTGCGGTCTTTCCACAGACCGAAAGCGGCGTCGATCCTGTGGCCATCCGTGAATATGCCCAAGCGGTGGAGGGCATGGGCTATTCCCATATCTTGATGTACGACCACGTATTAGGGGCCAGTACCGCCACGCGTCCGGGCTGGACAGGTCCTTATACCAGTGACACCATTTTTCACGAGGTGTTTGTATTGTGTGGCTACCTGGCCGCTCTAACGAAAAAGATCGAGCTAGTCACCGGCATCTTGATTTTGCCACAACGGCAAACCGCGCTGGTTGCCAAGCAGGCAGCGGAGGTCGATCTGCTGAGCGGCGGACGCATGCGCTTAGGCATTGGCGTCGGCTGGAACGAGGTTGAGTACGAAGGGCTAAATGAGAACTTTCGCGATCGTGGGCTACGAAGTGAAGAGCAGATTGCCGTGCTGCGAGCGCTATGGACTGATACGGCCATCACTTTTAAAGGGCGCTGGCACACCATCGACAATGCCGGCATCAATCCATTACCGCCCCGCCGTTCAATTCCAGTATGGGTAGGTGGCTATAGCGAGGCCACGTTGCGCCGCATTGCAACACTTGGTGACGGCTGGTTTCCCTGGATGCCGCCGACCGATGACACCCGCGCCAAGATCGAGCGGCTGCATGAGTATGCCCGTGCAGCCGGCCGCAACCCGGCGGATATCGGCCTGGAGCCTCAACTGTCGGTGGGACAGTTGCCGGAGCGCGAGTGGAAACCGTTTGTCAGCGATTGGCAACAGCTTGGCGCGACGCACCTGTGTGTCAACACCATGAATGCCGGTTATCGCTCGCTGCAGGAGCACATTGCTGCGCTGCGCAAGGTCAAGGAAACGCTTGACCGGTAGGCGAGTGGGTTGGTCGTTTTACAGTCCCGTCGTATACTGGCCCTACGAAAGCTAGCAGCCAGGAGGTGTTGATGGGGAACCAACGGCAAAAAGTGCTGGTGCTGTACCTGAGTAACTCGGCACTTGATAGCAATGTGTTGGCCTGGTCCATCTATGACGGAACAGGCAAAGAGGCGCATACGACCGGCGATAGCGACGTACCGCCCTATGCAAGCGGGCTTGACGCCCTGAAGGCCGGCTGGCGGGTGATTCAGTTCCCGCAGCTCATCCCGCCGTATCCCGGCGATGAACACTCGACCTCGTTTTACAAGCACGAGTTTATCTTTGAGCAGCTGGAGGCCTCAGATGGTTGATCAAAAGTACTTGTTGAACTCTAAGCAGATGGCTTCGTTCGTTAGCGCTGGCTATCTGCGCTTCGATGCCGTTGTGCCGGATACCATCAATCAGGCCGCCATGCGCGAATTCGCTGCGGGCGTGCGGGGTGCACCCTATGGCACGCCTCTTGGCGACGTTTACCCCGAAGAGTCTGCAGTCGGTCGCTTGCTGGCGCTGCCGGAGGTCCAGGGCATCATTCAGAGTCTGGTTGGCCCACATCCGCTTTTCGATCATCATGCGATTCATGTTCGCCAGGCGAATGAAGCGGCTGCACAGCACCTGCATGGAGATGCCGTAATCGATGTACGGACGCACTTCGACATCCAGCTTATGTACTTCCCGCATGCTATTCCACTGGAGATGGGCGGTACATTGCTGGTCCCGGGGACCCACTTCCGCCGCATCAACGAGAGTGACATCGGCCGCTACCAGAATATGCGCGGCCAAATCCCAATGGTTTGCGAAGCCGGCACACTCCTCGCGCTGCACCACGGCATCTGGCACTGTGGACGCCAGAATACGACCGGCCGTGTCCGGTACATGTTTAAGATTCGGCTCAATCCCACCGTTCGCCAGTTGCGCCTTTGGAATACTGACGATCTCGCTGACCCCGAGGTTGAGCGTATCCTCTCGAAGCGCTATCCCTGGTCTGAGGATGCGTCCGCACGTCTCGACATCATGAATCGCAGCAAGCTCTGGCGCTTCTTGACGGGTGCTCCGGCCTATGATACGGACTACTGGCTGACGCGTGTCGAGAACACGCCCGACCAGCAAGTCGAGGAGGTAACTGCTTAGGCTGCCCACCGCGCAGCGATGCGGCCACATTCTTTACGCCTTCGCCACCGGTCCGAGATAACGCCTGCGATAGTGTAGTACCCCCAGTACGAGGGCAAATTGAAGGATTGACTCGCTCACGGCGTGGAATTGCTCGAAGTAGAACATAACCAGATTCACCGCGCCCAGCCACAGCAATAGACTGAAATAGCCCAGGAGCAGCCCACGCCGCTCCTGCCCAAGGCTCAGTAGCACGGCTGCCACCAGCAATGGCATGCTCGCCAGCGCTTCGAGCCCCGTGCGCAGAA
>JBBRHB010000375.1:0-5409 GCA_038223355.1 Chloroflexales bacterium | reverse complement strand
GATGAGTGTCCAACGGATATCAAGCGCGGGTCGATATGCACGGGCCAGACGCCGAAGGCGATGACGCGTGCCGGTAAATCGCGTAGGCCCGGGATACGGAGCAACAGGCGGACCGGGAGCGGGACGCTGATCGGTTTGCCGGGTGTTAAGGCACGCGCCACAACGAGCTTTTGCGCGATAGTTTGGAAGGTTTGAATCATGCGCGTCGGCCATTCGCGACTCCTCTGTACACGTGCGAGATCTTGGACTGTGACTCGTCCCCGTTTGAGCGGTGCGGTAAGGCGGTTGGCTGCGACGACGGCGTCCTGGATCGCATAGTTGATGCCCACCCCGCCGACAGGCGACATCACATGCGCAGCATCGCCGATAAGCAAAATTCCTGGGGCATACCAGCGTGGTACGCGACTCGACTCGACGGACAAGAGCGAGATTTGCTTCCAATCCTGAAGCATCTCCACTCGGTCGGCGACTTGCGGTGCCAACGCGGCAATGCTGCGCTGGAGCGCCGGCAGCCCCGCATCGTGAACGGCAGCATAGCTCCCTTTGAAGATCAAGTAGGCGACCTGCCATTCCTGAGGGCGATTAAAAAACAGGATCATGTGACCATCGCCGGTTTGTCCAAATACTTCATCCGGGTCGCTGGGCTTGCGTGGCAGCCGGAACCACAAGACGTCCATCGGTGGCGATGTTTTGATCGGCTCCACGCCCATTAATCGACGAACACGACTAAATCGTCCGTCGGCCCCCACGGTTAACGGCGCGCGGAGTTCGTGCCAGCCATCTTCATGCTGGTAGCGCACGCCACAGGTTGTACCCGCTTCCTCTACCAGTTCTTCGACGCGTGCTCCCAGCAGCAAATGAAAATTGGGATAGCGCTGGGCCTCTTGCGACAGCAGGTTGAGAAAGTGAACCTGCGGCAGCATTGTGATATACGGGAACTTTGTATGGAGCCGACGGAGATCAAGCGGCGTGAACGGAGCGTTCCCGACCTGGAAGGTGGCGGAGTGGATAACGCCGTGGGGCAAGGCGAGAATCTGCTCTGCCAAGCCAAGCTCGTCCATCAATTCCATGGTCGATGGGTGAACGGTATCGCCGCGAAAGTCACGATCGAAGTCGGTGTGCGACTCGAGGAGCGTAATGTCGATACCCTGGCGCGCCAGCAGCAAAGCTAGCACCATGCCGCCAGGACCGCCGCCGACGATGCAGCAGCTGGTATGAACAACATTTACGATAGAGTGGGCAGGGAGTGGGGCCACGCTTTGTGCGGTGGTCGAAGATGATGCACTTGTCATAAGCATGCTCCTTTGATACTGCGTTACCCATTCATTGTGCCGAGTGCGAGGA
Organism: Chloroflexales bacterium; assembly: GCA_038223355.1. Taxonomy (GTDB): domain Bacteria; phylum Chloroflexota; class Chloroflexia; order Chloroflexales; family Kallotenuaceae; genus JACDGP01. The sequence continues at coordinate 4,065 of JBBRHB010000375.1, read as the reverse complement.
GTAGTTGCTGCAGAAGCGCAATCCAGCCCTCGCCCACCGCACGCCGGTTAATACGCGCAAACTGAGGACCGATCCGCAGGAGTTCGGCCGGAGCCAATTTGCCTAACCCGACCCGGTCCAGCACGCGGTTCTCCGGTAGGCGCACGGCTATCTCTTCCTCATTGGTGGCGACCGATGCTACGCCGGCCCGCATGGCCAAGGCTTTGAGCTCCAACCAGACGATCAGCTGTTCGGCAGGCGGCGGAGGGGCGCCAAAACGGTCTTTCAACTCGGCTCGCAACTGACGCAGTTCAGGTGGCGTCGTGGCCTGAGCCAACTTTTGGTAGACCCGCAGCCGCAGTGCATCGTCGGTAATATAGTCGGTCGGCAAAAACGCGGTTAGTGGCAGATCCAGCGAGACTAACGGAATCGGCGTTACCGGGCTGTCGCCATTGCTCCCTACACTGCGGACCGGCTGTGCCGGCATACTCCCAACCGCTCCTGCTCGCCGCAGTTCTTCTCGCGCACTAACACTTCGCTCCCGTACCTCACGCCGCTCACCCTTGGCGCTGGCAACACTACTGGGAGTGCGCTTGCTCTGCTCGACGGCCTGAGCCAGCAACTGGGTATACAGGTCAAAACCGACGGCCGCGATATTGCCCGACTGCTCGGGACCAAGCAGGTTGCCGGCACCGCGAATTTCGAGGTCACGCATCGCAATGCGAAAGCCGGCACCCAGCTCGGTAGCTTCTTGAATCGCTTCTAGCCGCTGTTGCGCATCACCGGTGATCCGTTTGCCGGGGTGGTAGAGCAGATAAGCGTAGGCCCTTTGGGTCGAGCGCCCAACGCGACCCCGCAGCTGATAGAGCTGAGCCAGGCCATAATTGGGGGCTTCATCAATAATAATTGTATTCGCGCGGGGCACATCCAGACCCGACTCGATAATTGTGGTCGAGATCAGCACGTCGGCTTCGCCGGCAAAAAACTGGACCATGACGCGCTCCAGTTCTTTTTCTTCCATTTGCCCGTGCCCGACGAGAAAGCGGACATCGGGTAGGAGGTCATGCAGCCGCGCCAGTAGCGAGTAGATGCTATGGACCCGATTATGCACGAAAAAGATTTGACCACCGCGCCCGATCTCGCGCATGATCGCGTCGCGCACTAGGTGATCTTCATACGGTACGACATAGGTTTTGATCGGTACGCGATCTTCGGGTGGCGTATCGATCACGCTCATGTCACGCATCCCGGCCATGGCCATATGGAGCGTGCGCGGGATCGGCGTGGCGGTCAGGGTGAGTACATCGACGGCGGTACGGAGCGTTTTGAGCCGCTCTTTGTGCTTCACGCCAAAGCGTTGCTCTTCGTCCACGACGACCATACCGAGTTCTTTAAACTGAATGTCTTTGGAAAGCAGACGATGAGTCCCGATCACGATGTCGATCTGGCCCTTTTGCAGACGCTCCGTAATCGCCTTTTGCTCTTTCGGCGAGCGGAAACGCGATAGCATCTCGATTTCGACCGGGAACGCGGCCATGCGCTTGCGGAACGTGTCATAGTGCTGCTGGGCTAACACCGTGGTCGGCACCAGCACAGCGACTTGTTTGCCTTCCTGAACGACCTTAAAGGCCGCTCGAATCGCCACCTCGGTTTTGCCATAGCCGACATCACCACAGATCAGACGGTCCATCGGGCGCGGCAGCTGGAGGTCATGCTTGATCGCCTCGATCGCCTCTAGCTGATCATCGGTTTCGGCATACGGGAAACTATCTTCAAGCTCGCGCTGCCATTGTGTGTCGGGAGCATAGGGTGGCCGCTCTGCGACCTGACGCGCAGCATACAAATCGAGGAGTTCGCGGGCCAGTTCCTCGACGGCCGCCTTGACCTTGCGCTTAACACGATCCCAGTCGGCACTCCCTAGCCGGTTCAACGCCGGGGTCGATTCTGAGCCGCCAATATACTTCGATACGCGGTCGATCTGATCGACAGGTACATATAAAGCGTCGCCGGCTGCATAACGCAAATGGAGATACTCACGCTCTTTATCGTCAACCTTGATGTTGCGCAAGCCTTCATAGATCGCGATGCCATGCTCAATATGGACCACATGATCGCCCGGCACCAGTTGCTGCAGAAAGGCCTGGCGGTCAACCTCGTGCTGCTGACGCTTACGCCGCGTTACCACAGGACGGCGCGCGACGAAGCCGAACAATTCGCTGTCGGTCAGCAGTGTTAGGCGGAGGCCCTCGCTACTCCAGCCACCACTTAAAGAGCCGTGCATGATGTTAAAGGCCGCGCTCTCCTCCTCTTGCGGTCGTGGCTCTTCGGCTGGACGCTCGGCCCACAGTTCAGCAATACGACTCGATTGAGGCGACACAACGACGACCTGCTCACCCGCCGCCACCCGCCGGGCCACATCATCCAATGCACGATCAAGCTGACCGCCCCAACGATTCGCCGCTTGAAACAGGTTGCCAGTATCAATACGTACTTGCGAGCTATTGGTGCTCGTGTCATCAACGGGTTGGTTGCTGAGGTCAACGACCGTGGAATGGCTGCCACCAATAATCTCGTCCCATATCACATACGGGCGTGGGTAGGTAGGCGGTAGCTCGCCTTCGGCGATTTGTGTGGCGCGGGTCGCTGCTGCGCGCCCTTGAAGCTCGTGGGCGGTTTGCTGGATCTCGCGTGCCTCATTCAACAGAATGCGCGTGCCCGCTGGCAGGTGATCCAGCAGGCTCCCGAGCACACCGTCGGGGAAGAACAGTGGGGTAAAGAAGGCCCGGCCTTCAAACTGCTGATCCTGCTCCAAATGCTCAACGTTGGTCAGCCATTCGGTGCGCACCTCCGGTCGCAAGCTGTCGAGATCTAGGGCCGCGACGTTGTGGGCGGCCAACTCGTGCCGCCAGAAGGGAATATCATGGGGCGGCCCAATCTCGACACTACGCTCTCGTTTCTCCGAACGCTGCGAGAGCGGATCGAAGCGGCGCAAACTTTCGATTTCATCGCCAAAGAACTCGATGCGGAGGGGCAGGGCATGCGTCGGTGGCCAGATATCGATAATGCCGCCGCGCAAGGACCATTCACCGACTGCTTCAACAACCGCACGGTTTTGGTAGCCGATGCGCTGCCAATGGCTCGTTAGCGCACGGGGATCGACCTGCTGCCCAATAGTGAGGCGGCGCATCGCCCAATCAAGATCGGCGGGACTCATCGTCGGCTGCATTAAGGCTTTGACCGGCGCAACGATGACCCGCAGTGGAGCCTGCGGCGCGTGGAGCGCCTGGACGACCTGGAGCCGGCCCCCGATCACATCCTCACCGATCGACATATGCTCATAGGCCAGTGCATCCGTCGACGGAAACAAGCCTACCAACTGGTCGTCCCCTAGCCAACTGCACAGGTCGTCGCACATCTGGGCCGCCTGATCCAGTGTCGCCGTCACCACCACTAGCGGTGGTTGCTCCGAGTCAGTTTGTTGAGCTATGACGAAGGGACGTGCACTCGATAGCAAAGGGCCAACCTGGAGCCGGTGGGCGTCACCAGCAGCCAAACGTTGCCGCAAGGCAGTAAGTTGTGGGTGGTCAGTGATCAGCGGCAACAGTTCGGCCAGTTCCATTCACTCCTCAAACAACGCGAAACAGGGGTTGGTCAAAGACAGCCGCCCCACTTATAGCGATCTGCTATGTATATTACGTCACTGATTCGACGTCTGCACGTACCAATATTGGCGGTATTAAGCGCCGTGCGGGACGCGTCACCACTAACCGCTCACTTTGCTGCTCTTGTGCTTTAAGTGCTCTATAGATTGCTTCTAGATCGTAGTTGTGTTGGGCAGCCTGTGCGTCACGCACTTGGGGCACCTCTTCGACAATCGGATCAGCCCACATACACTTATCCTCCCAACAGTTCTTCCGGCGTGCAGATAATTGGTGGTTCATAGCCGCGGACGCGGCAAATTGCTTCAATAGATGATCGTCTAATAGCATTGGCGATGTGCTTCCAATTCCAGGTAAGTAGGAACTCCATCCCCATAGTAGTTTCAATATACACACTCGCAGGCATGGCTGCAATTGTAGCACTGAT
>JBBRHB010000374.1:0-5410 GCA_038223355.1 Chloroflexales bacterium | reverse complement strand
CGTTCCTGGAGCTGTTCATGATCGAGCAAGTGCTTACCAAAGCGGTCGATCATTGTCGCCACCAGCGGTGCTATCAGTGCTTCGGCTTCTTCCCGCGTCTGCGCGCTGGCCGCTAAGCGGATAGTATGCTGACCACCTTTGGCCGTAATACCTACTACTGGATTTGGGAGGTTAAAGAACTCCGCGATACGCTCGCCTGCCGCAGATTCAGTCAGTCCACTTACGTGTAATTCGCGCACAAGTCGTACCGTGTTGATGCCCTTCTCGTCTCGTAGGTAAGGCACCAGGGCGTGCTCAGTTAACCATTTCAGTTCGCTCGGTACACCCGGCAGCGCAGCAACCAACCGTTTGTCGCGTTCAGCGACAAAGGCCGGTGCTGTGCCACGGGGATTACGGATAATGAACGCACCCTGTGGCACGTAGGCTTGCTGGCGATTGGCAGGGCTCATCGTCCGCTTAAACGTGGCAAACCGGGCAGCAATCTCCTCCAACAACTCCTGATGAAATTCAAGTGGTCGGTCGAGTGCCTGTGCAATTGCCTCCCGTGTCAAATCATCACCGGTCGGCCCGAGGCCACCGGAGCAGATTACGAGCTCGCTTCGTTCGCTGGCCGCGCGAATTAGCTCTACCATGGCGGGCAGGTCATCGCCCACCAGGGTCACCCGCACGACCGGCACTCCAATATCACCCAGCTGCCGAGCCAGGTAAGCGCTATTGGTATCGACCGTAACTCCGAGCAGCAGTTCGGTCCCAATCGCAATAATTTCTGCGTTCATACATACCCTAACCCGGTCTCATCACGCAAGCTATGAATCAAGCAGCGCAGACACGCGAACACAAGCAGCCTCGCTCGCGACGCGTGCTGCGCCTACCAACGCAACACGATACTCCGCACCATCAACGACCTCGGCTTGGGGCACTCACACTTTGACGAGTGTGGTATCACCTTCCGCTACGCGCGTATTGAACTCAGCCCACAACTCAGCCTCACGTTCCTTGGCTGCCTGCTTACCGCTGTTAACAGCACCATCCCATAGCAGCGCTAAGGTACTACGCGTTTGATCACCAGTCTTGGGCGTGGTAAACACGATGACGCCTGCCCCCACAACCGCGCCGAATAAGAGTCCGCCCACAAAGTTCCCAAAACTGCCCATAATTCGCTCCTCTATCAGGTATAACGCCTGGCTCGGCAACGTCACTGTGTTGATTATACGTTACGACTGCTCTGCGTAGCAATCACTGCACCGCCAACGGTACCCATTCTGGGTTATTCGATCTGGTCCTTCCGAGCATGTACCTCTTCCAGCATGCGCACTTGCACGGCATTGACCGGCAGCGCTCCCAAATCTGAGCCATTGCGGCGACGCACGGCTAACGCATTAGCTTCTTGCTCCTTATCGCCGATCACCAGCATATACGGTACCTTTTGCAGCTGTGCCCGTCGAATCTTGTTATTCATACGTTCGCTGCTCGCATCGACCTCCACCCTTAGACCGGCTGCTTTGAACTGCCGTGCTATGCCATAGGCGTAATCCGAATGGCGGTCGGCGATGGGGACGAGGACAGCTTGGATCGGTGCCAGCCACACGGGGAATGCACCGGCATAATGCTCAATCAACATCCCGAAAAAGCGCTCCCAGGAGCCCGTAACAGCACGGTGGATCAGCACCGGCGTATGTGCCTGGCCGTCGTCACCAACATACTCACATCCCAGCCGGCCCGGTTGAATGAAATCTACCTGGATCGTTGACAGCTGCCATTCTCGGCCCAGCACATCGCGCGCAATAAAGTCGGCCTTTGGCCCGTAGAAGGCAGCCTCACCCTCGGCCGGCACATACTCGACGTCATTCGCGTCAAGCGCCGATATCAAGGCTGCCGTGGCTTTGTCCCACTTTTCGTCGTCGGCAACATACTTGCCTTCCGTATCGCGCAACGAGAGGCGTACATAGTAGCTTTCAAAACCATATGTATTCAACACCTCACGAATCAGTTGCAGGGCCAAGCTAAACTCACTTTCGATCTGTTCGGGCGTACAGAAGATGTGGCAATCATCTTGCGTGAGCGCGCGAACGCGAGTCATACCGCTTAACTCGCCCGTTTTTTCGTAGCGATAGAGTGTCGCAAACTCGGCCCAGCGCAGTGGTAACTCCCGGTACGAATGTAAGCCCATCTCGTTGTACAGTGTCATGTGTGATGGACAGTTCATGGCCTTCAACCGGAACACTAGTCCATGCTCAGCATCCTCAACCATCGGTGGAAACATGGCATCGCTGTAATGTTCCAAATGGCCTGAGCGAGCATATAAGGATTCTTTGACCAGGTTGCCCGTCCATACATGCTCATAGCCATAGCGCGTCTGTGTTTCGCGAACGTACTCCTCCATGATGTAGCGCATGATCTCCCCTTTTGGCGTCAGCAGGGGTAGGCCTGGGCCGACATCATCAGAGAAATAGAACAAACCCAAATCTTTGCCCAGCTTACGATGGTCACGCTTCTTCGCTTCCTCAAGCTTGTTGAGGTATTCATCGAGTTCTTTACGCGATGGCCAGACCGTGCCATAAATGCGTTGAAGTTGCGGTCGCTTTTCGTCGCCCCGCCAGTAGGCTCCCGAGACGCGCATCAGCTTAAAGGCATCCGGCTTGATTGCTCCGGTCGAGTCGACGTGCGGCCCTTTACACAGATCCTCGAACGTATCGTGCTTATACGTTGAGATAATCTTATTCTCCGCCGCCGCCTTTTCGCCGTACTCATCTTGACCTTGCGCCAACCCGTCAATCAGCTCGAGTTTATACGGCTGGTCATGGAACAGTTGGCGAGCCTCCTCCGCCGATACTTCCCGGTAGTGGAATGGATGTTTGCCCTGCGCGATGCGCCGCATCCGCTTCTCGATCTCTTGCAGGTCATCCGGTGTCAACGCTCGCGGCAGGTCAAAATCATAATAGAAGCCATTCTCCACTGGCGGCCCAATGGCAATTTTGCCTTCGGGGAACATTTCCAACACCGCCTCTGCCATCACATGCGCCGTTGAGTGGCGTAGTTTATACAGCGGATCATTTTCGGGTGTAACAATTGGCATAACTGCCTCCTTTAAAGTATCACATCATTGCAAAGTAATGGTCACGTTGCCTTGTCCAATCACTACGGCGGTCACGCGCCGGTTGAGCGAGGCAAGATCCTGGTTCAAACTGTCTTGTATTAGTTGTGCTACTGGCTGGATATCAACGAACAAGTTTGCGGGTGCCCCGAGTTGGGGATTTACCGCTACCACCTGTCCATTCTGCACCGCCGCGCCAGACTGCGCCGTACTGGTGAAGCTGCGGACGGTGACATCCGCAGTGATAACTCCTGGTACAAAGTGAACAACGACGCTATCGACACCCTGCAACTGGTCACGCTGATCCTGCAGCCATTGGTTCGCGTCAGCCTCGCTAACTACAATAGTATGTGATGCCCCGTCACCTCCCGCATTATTCGCCTGCGGGGCAGGCTGAGGATTACTTTGGACTGGAATAGTCCCTCCCGGCAACTGCTGCGCGACGCGTCGCTGGAGAGCGCGCGTGATCAGCGGCCGGCCTACATACCGGATCAGTAACAAGCTTCCCAGCAGTATGAGGATCACAGTGGCCAGACTGATCAGGAAACAGCGGCCGGCTGATGACCCGCGCCGCCGCTCTTCATATTGTTCATACGGGTATCTCAAAACGGCTCCTTAAAAAACAAAACGCCTTCATCCCCAAGGGACGAAGACATGCTCCGTGGTTCCACCCTGATCGAACGTGGCTACGCGCCCGGCGCCTTCCACATTCACTCATACAGCCTGATAACGAGGGCTAAACGTAGCGGCCTACTCAATGCAGTACATCTTTCGGGACTAGGCTCAGAGGTGGTTTTCGCGTCGGTCATGGTGGCGGTGCTCGCAGCCGATGGCACCTCCGCTCTGTAACCCGATCCCGTCGCTACTCGTCCTCGTCGTTGCCACCATATACCAACCGGCTATGGCTATCCAACTGGCTGTATTCTAACGTCTGGCCACGGCGCTGTCAATCATGACTCTGCTCGATCCATGCCTGCTCCAAGCGCCCGCTCCATCAACCCTTGTGCTACCGCATCAAGGTAGCGGCGGATGGAAATGTCGTGGTAGTAGATAACGCAAACACCTTTGTACCCCGCGTATGTAGCCGATTTTCCTTGTGTTCGCGGATCTATCTCAACGCGCATATATTGGTGAATCCCCGTGACCTCGAGCCAATAGTGCATGAGTTCGGTGCTATCTTGATCGGCGCGCGTATGGAGGCGAATTCGAAACTTCGCCTCGTCTACATTAAAACTAGCTTGCAGCAAATAGAGCCAGTAGCGAATAACTGTTGAGTTGCTATTGGCAAACCGGAAAGCGCTCTTACCTTTGTCGCCTTCGCCAAGGTACAGCATCGCAGCGGCAATATGGTTGGCATGATGTGGCTGTTCCAATGTCGCCAGGCGCGCTTGAGCCTTTTGCCGCTCCATCTCGATCCGCGCTAACCGTGCTGCTTTGTTTCTTTCTGCTGATATATTACGTGCACCTTTGGCAAACCCTGCAACTCGACGCTTATCAGCGATGCGGGCCTGCTGGTCACTTGTAAGCTTTACGCCTCGAACCCAGCCGAGTAAGGTGTTCCGTGGCGGGCCAAGGCTAACGGATATTTCGGCCAACGACAAGCCTTCTTGCCGCAAGCGTCGTGCTTTCTCACGTAGTTCTTCTGAATAATAGATCCCACGAGGCATAGAAACCTCCAGCGATTGGACACAAAGCATAGTGTTTGCAGGAGCCGTAAGAATCAAAACAGCCAGGAGTTTGAACTCCTGGCTGTTTATTTGTGGTGGGCGATATGTGACTCGAACACATGACCTCCGCCATGTCAAGGCGGCGCGCTAACCAACTGCGCCAATCGCCCGGAACGCCGCAGATTATAGCAGATGGCGTGGGTGTTGGCAAGCACGGATGACGTCCCGACTCCCACGTCCTTGCTAGTTCAGCCCCCGCACGGCCGGGTGTAGGAAGCCGAGCAGGCCGACAACCATCGTCAGTGCGCCTCCGAGGATGCAGACGGTCGCACCACCCCAAGCCGCTGTACTCCAGCCGGTCAGCGCGAAGCCAACGGGCATTAGGGCCGTGCTGCCTAGCACATCGACGCTACTGACACGTCCAAGCAATTCGTTCGGGACCAGTTCCTGCAACGTATTCGTCCAGACTTGGCTTCCAATCTCCAGAGCCGCACCGTTTAGGAGCGCCGCGAACAGGAGACCGGCCACCCCAATCGGGAGGCCGAGTGCGAACATACCCAGTCCCGCGACTGTCAGCGTACCGTAGAAGAGTGGACCACGCCGCCGGATGCGGGACGCGCGCCCGAGTATGAGGCCGCCGAATATATAG
>JBBRHB010000373.1:0-5410 GCA_038223355.1 Chloroflexales bacterium | reverse complement strand
CCATGCTCATCATAGGTGATGATGATCGCACTGTCCTTCCAGTAGGGGCTGTTTTGCACCGCGCTTACCAGGTCGGCGACGTGTTGTTGGCCGCGCACCAGTGTTGTGTAACCAGGGTGCTCGTTATCCTCACCGAGAGGTTTGATAAATGATACCGCCGGCAGTACGTTGTTCGTCAGGCCGCTCAAGAAGTCTTTCTCATCCTTCAAGTGCTCGACTTTAGCCGGTGTGCCATCAGCGTAGTTGGCAAAGAAGGCGAAGGGTTGGTGATGAAATTGAAAGAGCGGATCAGGATGGCCCGCCATAGCATCATTCCAGCCACCGGAGTACCAGGCCCACGACAGTTGCTTCGCACTTAAACGGTCGCCGATTGTCGGCTCAGTCTCGTTCGGGACAAGCTGCTTTGTGTCGGTGATGCTCGCCGGATGCGGCTGATTGACCGTGAACGAAGTATTGATAGCATAGCCATCGGGGGTCACTTGACCGTCCTTGACCATAATACCGTTGGTATCGAGCTGGGCAACCTTTGAGGCGGGTGCATTCGGCCACTTTGGTGTGCAGGCGCAGATCAGCCACTGGTGGTTGAGGTACGAGCCACCAAAGGCTGCATGGAAAAAGTTGTCGGCCATCGTGTATTGCTGGGCGAGCTTGCCTTCTGGCATATTCGTGGCGTCGTAGTAGCTCATGGCTAAACCAGCCGCATCACTCCAGGCCACGAATTTATCCATCTTGCCGCCGTCGATCTGGTATTGCTGCTGGTAGTAGCGATGGACCAAGTCGCCCGTCTTTTGGTCGGGCGCGACATACTTTGTGGCATCATAGGGCTGCACAGGCAGGTTCGCTGGAAAACGTGGATCAGCAGCCGGCGGCTTCTGAGTGGTGTCAATCGGCTGGGGCAGTGTGCTGTAAGGTTTACCGCTCTTATCAACCTGCTGCACCGTAGCGGCGGCATTGGCGAGGCCATTCGCACCTGGGAAGTAGCCATATAAACTATCGAAGCTCCAGTTTTCCTGATAGATCACGATTACGTGATTGATTTTGTCCAGCGGTGAGGCAGCACCGGCGGTTGTTCCGAAATTGATGAGCGTGGCAAGCACTACCATCAAGGCCAGGATGCGGAACGGCTTGTTTGTCCGTGACAACACGTTTAAACTCCTTAGGCTACTAGCTACCGGACCTAACATCGTGCGGCGAAGAGAGACCATACGGGCGATGACACCTGTTCGCCATGCTGATGGTACGACACTCACGTTAAGCGTTTGCGCAGGAATATGCAAGCGTTGATTAAGCAGTGGTTAAACCAGCGGCGCACTGTAGTCGGCTGCCGTGGCGCATGGACAGAGCTACGCGAGCAGTACTGTGGGGCTATCTGCTCGCACTCCGTTTCCCTTGTTGCACACTGCACGATGCGGTACAATGCGCATGCCCGTCCGCTTTGGACGGTTTGTTGTAATGCTTCGAGCATCATGGCTACGATCTACGGACAGAGCGAGGTAGTGCCACGCCGCCTAGCCGCACGCCGGCTCATCACGCTAGAACAGGCACTCTACGTCGCGATAGCCGTTTTCGCTATCGTCTTGCACCTCTACGCGCTCGGGTCGCGTGCGCTCCACCACGACGAAACCTTGCATGCTCAGTTTTCATGGCGGTTATATACCAACGGCGACTATACTCACGACCCGCTGCTGCACGGGCCATTTTTGTATTACCTCACGGCAGGTATGTTCCTCTTGTTCGGTGATAGTGATACTACCGCTCGTTTAGGTGCCGCCCTATTCGGCATTGCGCTGACACTGTCGCCGCTGCTGTTGCGACGCGACATCGGGCGGGGTGCCGCCTTAATGGCGACGACATATTTGCTGATCTCACCGATCGCGCTGTATGTCGGGCGCTTTATTCGTCACGATATTTTCGCAGTGGTCTTCGAAGTCTTAGTAGTGGTCGGATTACTGCGTTATATTCAGACCGAGCGCGCGAGTTGGCACTACCTGTTGGCCGCCGCTGCCGCCCTAATGCTCACGACCATGGAAACATTCTACCTGTTCCTCGTGATCATTGGTAGCTTTGTAGTGGTCTGGCTGCTGTGGCAAATCTCGCGCCGGGCACTGGGATGGTTAGCGCTCTATCTCTTGGTTGTGGGAGCAGCAATTAAACTCCTTCCACGTCTGCCAGGCGTTGGGCCACTGCCACTGCCAACGGAGCAGCAGGCGCTCAATGTTCGTAACCAGCCGGACAATAATTGGGGTGATTACTTCCAAAAAGTTGGTCAGGTTGTCGGCCCCTTAGTACGCCATCCAACCTTGATTGTCACACTCCTAGCAACAGTGGCTTTATTAGGCGGACTGTATGTCGAGTTATGGCGGCGACGTGATCGAGATGGTCAAACGGCCTGGGGGCGAGCGGTAGTCGCTGCCGAACCCGGCACGCTGTTCTATGCGGTGCGACGTATCCGAGGCCGCCAGTGGGCAATGGCCTTTGGGATCGCTTTTGCGATCTATGCAGTGCTCTATACCGGCTTCCTGTCGAACATCGTGCATCCAAATGTTACTGGATTGGTAACCGGGATATCCGGCTCGTTCCTGTATTGGTTGGGCCAGCAGGGCGTACGGCGCGGTGGGCAGCCAGTTCATTTTTACTTGTTTGAACTGGCACTGTATGAGCCGCTACTCGTGATCGGTGGTAGTGCCGGTGTGGTATTGGCTCTACGCCGGTGGTTTCACGGACGGGCTGATGCGAAGGCGGGAACTCCTGTGGAGGCAGTGACAGATCGTGCACCAACTGCTCCACATGCATGGATGCTGTTGGCCCGTACGCATGAGAGCATTTTTGCCCCGGCTTTGCTCGCGTGGTGGTCCGTAGGTGCACTGCTGATCTATAGCTGGGCCGGCGAGAAGATGCCGTGGCTGACCTTACACTTAGTGGTACCGCTGGCGCTGCTCTCGGGCTGGGCGTTGGCGCGGCTGGGCAACTGGGCTTTACGGACGGGCTTTGACCGGCGCTTGCTGATCGTGACTGGGGCGTGCCTGGTGCTGTGCGGACTTTGCCTATTGCGCTTGACGACGGTCAGCATGAATAATGACGCACGCCAGATCGCTCTAGCCTGGGTCTGGCCGGTCGGCCTACTGATCGTACTGGGGTTTGGCATCGCATTTGCGTGGGTCTTGTATGAAGCACGGGCAGCACTTGCCGTCGTACTCGCGTTAATAATCTTACTTTTGATCCCGTTTACCATTCGCTCCAGCCTGCGCTTAGCATTTGAAACTGGCGATATTCCGGTCGAGCCGATGGTGTTTGTCCAAACAAGTCCGGATGTCGCCCGCGTCATGCACCAATTGCAACAGGCCAAGCTCTTGGCCGGCAGTGTGCATCCACTGGGTGTACGTTATGATAACGAAACGGTCTGGCAGTGGTATCTGCGCAATGAAAAGAACACCGCCGGTAGCGGCGGCACGACCATCGGACCCATACCGGACACCGTGCAAGTCGTCTTTATGCTGGCCGAAAATGAGGCGCTCAACAAGCAGTATCTAGGCGGCTTTGTGAGCCAGCGCTACCCATTGCGCTGGTGGTTGCCGGAATGTGATGTGTACCGGTTCCCCAAAACTGATGTTGGGGGCAGTTGTTCGCGGGACGGCAGTTCGCTGCTGAGTCGCTTGATAGCTCACCCTTTCAACGGGCAAGCTATTCTCGATTGGTGGCAGTTCGCGCTTTACCGTAAGATGCCGAACGCGCTAAGCTCGACAGATATGATCTTGTATGTTCGACCGGCGGTTGCCGATCTTTTTGGCTTGGGTCTCGGCCAGCAGTAAAAGATCCAGACAGGTGGTAGGCCACGTATTTTCAATCACATCCTAGGGAAAAGCATGCTGCGTGAAACTATTCCATCATCGTCGCTCGTGCGGTCCACCCGCCAACTCCCGCGTCAACGTGGTGGCAGACGGCGCGGTCTCGACCGTGCGCTTGATCTCAACAGCCTTAACTCCGAACTGCTGCTATATGGTGTGTTATTTCTGCTCAGCATCGGCATGCACTTTTGGCAATTAGGGCATATGGCGATGGCTCACGATGAGTCGGTCGTGAGCTATATGAGCTGGAAGTTTTTCACCGGGCGCGGCGGCTTTGTTTGTGCCGGTACGCCTGATGCGACCGGTGCAGTTGCGCATCCCGGCCATAGTGACTCGTATTGTTATGATCCGGTCTACCACGGTCCGACGCAGTATTTTCTCCAGTTCGCGTCATTCTTTTTGTTTGGGGTCAGTGACGTCAGCGCGCGGCTGCCGATGGCTTTAGCCGGTATCGCACTGATTCCCATGTGTTGGCTGATGCGACCACTCGTCGGCAAGCGTACAGCTTTGCTCAGTGCCGTGTTGCTAACCTGCTCACCATCGCTATTTTATTACTCGCGCTATGCTCGGCATGACGCGTTGATGGTTGTATGGGCGCTGTTTCTGGTCGTCGGTCTCTTCCGGTGGCTTCAAAGTGGTCGAACCGGAGAGCTGGTCCTAGCTGCAGCCGGTTTATCTCTGGCCTGGGCCACCCATGAGTTGGTATTTATCCTGGGGTTCACTGTTTTTACCTTTTTGGCCTACCGTGTACTGTGGGAATATCGCCGGAACTGGTTTTACGGCGCGGTAGGTGTCGCAGCCATCATCGGTTTAGCCGTCACCATTGGCACAATCATCGTAAGTCCGGTGAACGGTGCGGCGGATGGGGCACTGTATAAGCACTTGCAAACCGTGCTTGGGCCAGCGTTGCTACTGGGTGGGGGGCTTTTATGCCTACTGCTGTCGCCCTCATGGGAGCGAACGCCCGTTGTGCTTAATCGTTTAGGTGCAACATGGGCGAGTCGAGGCAACGTTGATCGCGAACGACCGCGCAGCGTGCGTGGCGCGCTGCCGCAGGCCTTTTGGTGGGCCGCTGCTACTTTCTTGATCATTTTCACCCTCCTATTCACAAACTTTTTTACTTATCCGACGGGCTTTTTAGATGGCTGGTACCGTGGCTTACAGTATTGGCTGACGCAGCATGATTACGCCCGCGGCGGACAGCCGTGGTTCTACTATTTCATGCTCTTACCAATCTACGAACTGCTCGCGCTGGTCTTTACGCTGGGTGGCGTAGTTGCGCTCGTACTCAAGGCTGCCTATGGCGCGCTCACACGGCCCGCCAAGCACGATGGTGAGCCACCGTTGGATGGTGAGGGTACGGCTGGCGAGCAACTAGGCAGCGAGGAGCAGAGCGGCCATGCAGTAGTCTACGAAGACGGCATTCCAATCCATCCGCAGCACGTGGTAGAAGGTTTGTTCATTCCCTTTACCCTGTATTGGGGAGTGTTATCGTTCATCGCCTATAGCTGGGCCGGCGAAAAAATGCCGTGGCTGCTTATTCACATCGCTACGCCGTTGACCTT